>NZ_JAFLQW010000638.1 GCF_017313335.1 Phormidium pseudopriestleyi FRX01
TGCTTTCACAGAGGCGATCGCCTCTGTGAAAGCACCTCTAACCCCCGGAACTTCATGCAGAAAACTGGGCCTTTCTAGTTCGGTTTTCTCTTAATCATCCTCCGTTGATGATCACTTCATGATTTAACAAACAGAAGCCAGAACGAGATTAGATTACAATAGAAACAATAAAAATTGAGGGGACTCGGTGACCGGCGAGGGGTACAATGTAGCAACAAGCCGTCAGCGAATACCCACCGCTAACGGTTATTAAGACGTGACAAGCGTTTCTTAGCCGATTGTTAAGGACCTACGATGCGATCGCCAACCGATGAAACATTATGAATGAGACTCGATATATTTCCCCGGAAACCCAGTTTTGTGAGCTGACACAACCCGTTATCCTAGAATCCGGACAGGTATTGATCGGGGTGCAAGTCGCCTATCGCACCTGGGGGAAGCTGAACCCGGAACGAGATAATGCTGTGGTGATCTGCCATGCATTAACCGGATGGGCGGATGCGGATCAGTGGTGGGACCCTTTATTTGGCCCTGGAAAAGCCCTGGATACTGAAAAAGATTTTATGATTTGTAGCAACGTCCTGGGCAGTTGTTACGGCACCACCGGACCCACCTCGGTCAATCCCGAAACCGGATGTCCTTATGGTCCAGATTTCCCTCGGATTACGATTCGGGATATGGTGCGAGTCCAGGCGGCATTGCTGGATGAGTTGGAAGTGGCAAAAGTGAAGCTGGTGATCGGGGGGTCATTAGGCGGGATGCAGGTCCTGGAATGGGGAGTGATGTATCCGGAAAAAGTGGAGGCGATCGCCACCTTTGCCGCCTCGGGTAGACATTCCCCCTGGTGTATTGGACTCAGCGAAGCCCAGCGCCAAGCGATTTGTGCTGACCCCTATTGGCGCGGTGGCTATTACACCATTGAACAACCCCCCGCTGCTGGATTGTCTGCTGCACGCATGATGGCGATGTGTTCTTATCGCAGTTGGGCCAGTTTAGAGCAAAAATTTGGGCGAAACAAAAGTGCTGATGGCAATTGGGAAATCGTCAACTACCTCCACCATCAAGGCCAAAAAATGGTAAATCGTTTTGATGCCAATAGTTACATCACCTTGACTTACGCGATGGACAGTCACGATGTGTCTCGCGGAATTGGGGATTATGATTCGGTGCTCGCCAGTATCCAACAACCGACTCTTGTGGTGGCGATCGACTCGGATGTACTTTATCCCCCGGTTGAACAAGAAAAGTTAGCCCAGTTGATTCCTAATGCTGAACTGGGGTGGTTGAATTCCCCTCACGGTCACGATGCGTTTTTAATTGATATGGAAGACTTGAATGCAATGGTGGTGAATTTCCGCCAGTCCCTGGAGTGGAATGCCGCCAGTCGCGATCGCTCTCATCTGTCCCGGATTTGGCGAGTGGATAATTAGCCACACCGGGGTAATCAGGACTGACCTAATCGTTTAACATCGAACCCTAAATGTAGAGGTGATTCGCGATTCGCCTCTACATTTAGGGTTAGGGAGTGCGAGCATCTTGCTCGCTTTTGAGACTATAGCGAGCAAGATGCTCGCACTCCCTAAATAGCATCTGTACCTCATAAGTTCGGAACGATACCCGTTACCCGGGTGTAGAAAAGTTAGCTGGTTGTTTCAGGGAAGTTTTCGCTTCCACGCTCACCGACCCTCGGATATCAATTTGTAGAGATTGCGCATGGGACTCAATACCGGCTTTCTGCCATGCTTCCACCATTGCGATCGCCACATCTGCCGACTGCGCCTGAGCAGATAACGCCAATAGGGTTGGACCTGCACCACTAATGGTCAACCCGTAGGCTCCCGCATTTAAAGCCGCTGCATGAACCGCATCATAACCGGGAATCAAACTCTTGCGATAGGGCTGATGCAGGCGATCGCTCATGGCAACCCGCAACCATTGACCATTGTTGGTGGCTAATCCCCGTAGGAGTAACCCCAAATGGGCGGTATTGTAAATCGCATCGGCCCGGGTGTAGTGGCTTGGCAGTACCTGGCGCGCTGTTTCTGTCGCCAACTCAAACTCCGGAATCGCCACTACCGGGACAATTTCTGAATGCCAGGGAACGTCACAGATTTCCCACCCGGGTTCATCGGTTGCCAGTTCTTCCGGGATCGATGCAGCGAGACGACATCCTCCGAGTAAGGCTGGAACAACGTTATCGGGATGCTTTTCCATGTCAATCGCCAGATCCACCAGTTGCAGTAGAGTCAGAGGTTTTCCGGCGAGGTGATTGGCGCCCATTAATCCACCGGCGATCGCCGTTGCCGAACTTCCCAATCCTCGCGCCAGGGGAACTCCCAGTTCTATCTCGATTTCTACCGGCGGTGGGGATTGGCCGAGATGGGCGTAGAATTTAGCAAAGGCTTTATAGACCAAATTGGTCTCATCAGCAATCACGCGATCGGCTTCTAATCCCTTGACGACAATCTGAAGCGTTTTTTGATGCGGTGTGGATGGATTGAGGGCGATCGCCGAAAATTTAAACTGGTTGTACAGGGTCAATGCGGCCCCAAAACAGTCAAAACCCGGCCCTAGGTTAGCAGTGGTGGCCGGAACGGTAACGGTAACGGTGGAGTGGGTAGAAGACATCAAAGGTTTTAAGGGAGTACGTTTCGTCGGTTGAGAAAAAAGTTAAAAATTTTCTAGGCTGTCGGTTCAGTTGTCCTAAGAGCAACTGGGTTTGTTGACAAAATGTCTGCTCTTGAAATTTCAGGGGGATAATTCATTTAAAATTTTCGCTTTTTCTGTTCTTTATCTAAGACTAAAGCGCCCACCCAAGCCAGTAACCCGATCGCCACGGGAAAAGATGCTTTTCCGATGGCCCAAAATAAAACGGCCCCACAGATTACCACGAAAGCCGTCATCAAGGCATCAGGCACGACTACTTTTTTCTCGTTGGGGGTAGCCGCTAAAATTTGTACCCAGGCATAGCCAACTCCCACCACAGCAATCCAGGCAGAATTCGCGATTCTCTGGGATAGAACGGGTTCGTCCAGGACCCCAATCCAGGTTTGAGCGGCGATGATTCCACCCCCGGCTAAAACTGTAGCCCCGGCCCCAGCTAAATAGAGAATATCAAGTTGAACGGCGCCTAACTTTTTGAGGAGGAAGCGAAAGAGATAATGAAAGGCGATCGCCACCAGCAAAGCAGCGAGGGCAATCGCCAACGACTGGACCCCGAATAGGGCCGTTTCTTTAGCGATCGCCCCATGCCTAGCAATGGCCCAAATCCCGGCGAGTAGAAATGCTCCCACCCCAGTTACTGCACTGACCCCAATGATAGTTTTAGCTAGGAACTTTAGGGTAAATTCAATAATGCATTCCCGTCTAGTTCCCACCGAGAGAAATGAACTGTTGGCAATATGCTGGGCGATCGGCCAAAACAGGACCAATCCAGCCGGTATTGATAACGCTAGTTTCCAGGTTATGGAGTCGAGTCCGACTACCACCCAACCCCATACTGCCCCCAAAGCCACAAGCAAGGAGAGTCCAAGAAGAAAGAGCGAGCGTTGCATCCCCATTGGGTAAATCGCAGGTAGTTATGAGTTTTTCGTTGTTCAAGGATTTTATCGCATTTATTCGGGCGAGCTCAAAAATCTCTGAACAACCCTCCCCAGAGTTTTTACCCCTCATCCGGGGGATGACCTGTCAGGTATCGGGACTTTGTGGGCGATCGGGGGTGACTCAACTGCTCCCCAGCACAGCGATTCCCCCGCTTGCTGCTTAAAACTATGGGCGTTAAGCTAACTTATCGGAGCACTCACGACTCGCTCGGATTCATAGCTCGAACTGCCGCCAGTGGTTAAATAAAAGTAGCGCCGGGTCAGTTCTGGCAAAACTGCATCGGTAAAATTCGCGCCCTCGACATTCGTTCCCACTAAGGTGGCATTACTCAGATCCGCTTCTACCAATTCCGCCCGATTTAAAGAGGCCCAATTTAAGTTAGCTTTCTGGAGAGAGGCTCCGGTTAAATTGGCTCCACTGAGGTCTGCCCCCATTAAACTCACCGATCGCATGGTGGCATAAGCCAGATTAGCAGCAATCAGGTTCGCACCCTCTAAATTAGAGTTACTCAATTTGGCTTGCTTGAGATTGATGCCATTGAGATTGACCCCATTCAGGTCCACCCCGTTTAAATAGGCTCCCTCTAAGGTAATCCCGTTTAAATTCGCACCATAGAGCATGGCACCGCTGAGTCTGGCACAATTCAGGAGCGCCCAACTGAGGTTGGCACCCGTCAGATTGGCAGCTCGCAGATTGACCCATTCCATATTGGCTCCTGCCAAATTTGCACTCCGCAGGTTGGCGCTTCTGAGGTTCGTACTATTGAGGTTGGCCCCGCTGAGTTTCGCTCTCGGTAATTTTGCTTTGACTAAGACTGCACCGGAGAGCGCCGCTTTGGTCAGATCCGCATCCATCAATTTCGCGTTTTCCATCTTGGCATAGCTCAGATTCGCCCATTGCAATGCCGCCTTACTCAAGTCAGCTTTAGTCAGATTTGCTCGACTCAAATTCGTTCCCCGCAGCACTGCATGGCTGAGATTTATCCCGACTAGGTTGGATCGGCTGAGATCGGCTCCACTCAGGTCCACTCCAGAAAAGTCCCTCTGACCCATTTCATACCGTTCAAGTAGTTCGCTAACGTTCATCCGATTCATTGCTCCCTCGATTTTTGTAAAAAGCTTGGCTCTCTTAACGTTTTTAGATTGGGACGTGGTTTATGGTTGGCTAGAATCAGCAGAATCATATAACAATTTAATGCTCAGACCTACTCTGCCTAAAGCCATAAATGGATGACTGTCCAGAAAATTAAATAATTTATTCATATTTTCATTGTACGCTTAAAAAATGCCAGCTCGTAATAAGTTTTGTTTTAAGAATTCTCGGAATCGCGCTGGCACTCAGGTCGGGTTGCAATGCGGTCCGAGTCGTGCGAATCTCTAGGCCGTATTCCCTTAAACGAGAGTAGAAGTGCTTACTCCATGAAGAAAGGCGAAACTCGCAGCTTTGATCATCAACGCAGTGGCAATGAAGGTCTGAAAGGGTCCGAATTAGGGCTAATCGGGTTCCCTATCCCTAAATCCACTACAATCTAAGCGGTCCAGGATTCATCGCAGAGTAATGCCTGAGTATCCTGGGGGGCGATCGCCTGTTCCCGAGGGACA
>NZ_JAFLQW010000570.1 GCF_017313335.1 Phormidium pseudopriestleyi FRX01
CTCCATCCCCTTACAAATTCATGCGGTTCGTGCCTTAGCTTGGATGGGAACTCCGGAAGCCTTGGAGTATTTAGAAAAAGCATTAGTCAGCCGCGAACAGAATGGCTTCAGTCCCGAAGTGATCGCAGAAATTGTCTCCCTACTAGGACGGATCGAAGTGCCACAGTTGAAGCCGAAAGCGGCGCAGATGCTGATCGAACGGTTAAACAGTAAGCCCAAAGTAAATGGGAAAGACTTGATCCGGAGGAAACAAGCGATCGCCTCGGCATTGGGTTATCTTGGACAAAAAACCAGTATAGAGCCACTGATTCAACTGTTAGCCACCTCTGAGGCTGGGGTCCGGTTTCATGCGATCGCCGCCCTGAAACAGATTGCGCCCGACGAAGCCTATCTGCAACTGCTGGACTTCTCCCGTCAACCCACTGCCAGTCCCTCTCTCCAACAAGGGGTGGCGATCGCTTTGGAAGAATGGGTAAAAAGTTAGGGAATTCTGACAAGGGGCGATCGGCCTTACAAGAGTAGGTTTTTTACGTTTATGGTGATTCGCATTAGGGAGTCCAAAAAAATAAATTATCCAAGTTCTGCGGTGAAAAACTTGACTCTTGAGCCTGCGTAGGCAGGCTTTGTCCGCAAGTGCCCCACCCTTGAGGACTGAAGTTGGTTAACGGGAGACCTAACCCCCCCACCCCCGGACCTCTGAGGTCCGGGGGAGAAAGACTTCAATTCCCCCCGGACCTGGCAGGGGAGGGGGGCAGGGGGGAGAGGTCAGATCGGTTTTTCGGCAAAATTGAGATGCTCCCTTTGGATATACCTGAAAATCCGGGTTTTTCTTAGGATATTCGTTTTCACTTTGAAGGATTTTATAAGTATTAAATCACTCCTAATATTTCTTGGAATCCTGGGGTCATTACGGTTGACCGCACCGAATCTAAATAACGACAATAGCGATGTTTTTATCGAGACATTCCGAACCCCTTTCACGTTTTGAATTACCCGAATTTTCAAAAAGTGAAATTGTCAAAATAAAGCCCGCAGGGGTGGGCTGATTCAACAGGGCCGATCAGCACCGGATTGGGAATGCGACTTTTTTGCCCCTAAAAACCTCACCCTTCTACATCTGATCCTCCCCCCTGACTCAAGTTGCAAGGTGAGGGGAGAGGACTGGGGTCTCACCCGGAAGAGTTTTTACGGGTCGGTCCCCTGGGGTTGTCCCGAACTCCTATGCAATTATTGCCCATATTAACCCAAGGATAGAGAAAATTCCTGAAAATCTGGTATCAATTTGTACGAAAAATTTGGGGGCTTTCAGGTAAGATAAAAAATGCGAAAAAATCTTATTTGTCTCTCCATATATGCGCCTAGAGCAGTTACAAGCTTTTATGGCAATTGCTGATACGGGTAGCTTCCAACAAGCGGCCCGTCGATGCGGGGTCACCCAATCTACAATTAGCCGTCAAATTCAGTCTCTGGAAGCAGAACTGGGTTTGCAGTTATTTCATCGCAGTGCCCAGGCAAAATTAACCTTGCCCGGAGAACGATTTTTCCCCCATGCCCGCAAAATTTGTCAGGAATGGCACACCGCAAAAGAGGAACTAAGCAATTTATTAGAAGGGAAACAACCGGAACTCTGTGTCGCTGCAATTCACTCGGTTTGTGCCTATTATTTACCGCCTATTTTACGGAAATTTTGTCGGCAGTATCCAGAGGTTCAGTTACGGGTGACGGCATTAGGGAGCGATCGCGCTTTAAAAGTCCTGAAAGATGGCCTCGTTGATTTGGCGATCGTTATGAATAACCGCCTCTTAACCTCTAGTGCAGAAATGGTGGTAGATATTCTCTACAATGAGTCCATTCAAGTGTTAATGGCAGCGAGTCATCCCCTGGCTCAATATGACCCCGTACCCTGGCAAGAATTAGCCCGCTATCCTCAAGTTGTCTTTAAAGATGGCTATGGAATGCAGCGGTTGGTTCAAGATATCTTTGCTAAATACAACCTGACTTTGCGTGCGGTGTTGGAGTTAAATACTCCCGATGCGTTTCGTGGGGTCGTCCAGGAGGGGGACATGGTGGCGCTGTTGCCTGAATCGGCCTTAGTTGAAGCCCGTTTCGACCCGAAACTTGCTATTCGATCTCTACCCCCGGCCTCTGAAATTGATTCCACTGCAAACTCCTCCTCATTGAACGGAATTTACCCGACTGTGCCTGGGGATTCGGGTTGGAATCGGCAAGTGGTGATTGTTACGACGAGCGATCGCCTCCAAATTCCCCCCATCCAACACTTTTGGCAACTGGTTCATGACTTTTTGCCGATCAAAGTGGCATCAGGTTAGGGTCGGGAATTTCTGCTGGTATTTCTCTGATGTTCATTTAAACTGATTCCGCACCCCCACCCCAGATTCCCCGGTTTTTTCCCTTTTATTCCCCCTTTATTCCCCCTCTCAATCATGAGTACAGCGTTCAGAGAATTTGTCAAGAAAGTCGGCAGTGGTCCCCACACCAGCCAAAACCTCTCCCGCACAGAAGCAGCCGAGGCAATGCGGATGATGCTTGTAGGTTCAGCGACCCCGGCACAAATCGGGGCATTTTTAATCGCTCACCGCATCAAGCGTCCGACGGGGGAAGAATTGGCGGGGATGCTGGATGCCTACGACGAAATCGGGCCAAAACTTGGAGCGATCGCCACCTCGTCCCCAGTAATGGTCTGGGGATGTCCCTACGATGGGCGATCGCGAACTGCACCCGTCACCGTCTTGAGTGCCATCCTCCTCGCCAGTTACGGTCAACCTGTACTCCTCCACGGCGGCGATCAAATGCCGACTAAATATGGCATCCCTTTTGTGGAAATTTGGGATGCCTTGGGGGTGAACTGGCGAACCCTCGACCTCAAACAACTCCAATCTGTCTTGCAAGCAACTGGAGTGGGATTTGTTTATCTTCCCAAACAGTTTCCCGAAGCGCAGAGTCTGGTTCCCTACCGGGAGCAATTGGGAAAACGACCCCCAGTAGCTACCTTAGAACTGATTTGGTCTCCCTACCCCGGCGATCGCCACCTCGTCGCTGGATTCGTCCATCCCCCCACCGAACTGATGTTTCGCAATGCTTTAGGATTACGCGGGGACACCCGCTTGACCACAGTCAAAGGATTAGAAGGCAGTTGCGATTTACCTCGCGAACGTACCGCTATTATCGGATATAGCAATCCCTCTGAGACTTCCCCCCCACCTGCGGTTTCCGACTCCGAGTCTCCCCATTGCGATCCCTTTGATCGCCTGCTTCTGCATCCTCGTGACTACGGATTTACCCCGGAAAATGTCCCGTTCCAATCCTCCGCATTCCCGGCCCAAATGCAGGGCGTTTTACGCGGTGAACCCAGCCAACTCATGGAGTCTGCGGTCTGGAGTGGGGGATTTTACCTCTGGCATTCTGGTGTTGCGGTAGACCTGATCAGCGGCATTGCTCAAGCGCGTGAAGGGTTTAAAAGCGGTCGAGTTGCTGCTAAACTCCAGGAAATTACTCAATCGGTGAGTTCGCGATCGGTCTTGGATTAACCCTTGCGGGTCCGGATGATACCAAATCCGGTTGTTAAAGACCTGTTTTCGTATAGCAGCCTGCGTAGGCAGGCTTCGTCATAGCCCCACCCTTGAGGACTGAAGTTGGTTAACGGGAGACCTAACCCCCCCACCCCCTTCCCTAAGAGGGAAGGGGGAGCCGGAAAGCCCCTCCCAGCAAAGATATTTATTCCTTATACCTCCCTCTCCTCTTAGGAGAGGGCCGGGGAGAGGTCTCTTTCTTGATTCGCCAACAGAGTCCTTGAGGGTTTCTCTTTCCCCTGTCCCAATGCCCTAGAAAACGATGAGCGAATCCATTCCCACCCATCCCCAACTCGCTGCCTTGGTCCTCGCTGGAGGCCAGAGTTCTCGCATGGGGGAAGATAAAGCCCAAATCCTCTGGGAGGGGAAGTCCCTACTCCAGCGCGTCTGTGAAGTGGCCTGCTACTGTACGCCCCAGGTTTATCTGATCACGCCTTGGCCGAAACGCTATGAGTCCATGCTGACTCCGGAATATCTCTCGGGAAGGACGGTACAGGCACTGCAAGAGACGGATCACCAACGGGGTCCTTTAGGGGCGGTTTTGGAGGGGTTGAGTCAGATTGAGGCGGAGTGGGTGTTGTTGTTAGCCTGTGATTTACCGTTATTAGATCCGGCGATCGTCCAACAGTGGGCTTCTCAATTACCCAATCTACCTCCGCAGAGTCTGGCTTTGGTTCCGCAGCAGGGAACGCTTTGGCATCCGATGTGTGGATTTTACCGGCGATCGGCTTTAGAACCGTTGCGGCAGTTTCTGGACGAAGGGGGGCGATCGTTTCAACGGTGGTTACCCGAGATTGGGGCGACTCCCCTGGAAGTCGGCACGGCAGAATTCCGGATGTTAAGAAATTTTAATATGCCTGGGGATTTGCACGCCCCTAACCCTGAGTAGCCTCCGGATTGTCGCCCTTGCGCGATCGCCGTCCGGTTTCGAGGGCTGGAGACAGAGTTTAAATTTCTGACTAAAGCTGTTTAAACTTACTTATTTTTTATGCTATTATAAGGTTATGAGCAAGTTTAGGATTGCCGAAGTCGCAAAAATTATGCAGAGGATCACCATCTACATTGTTTTTTGCTAGTCTTTATGATAGCCTCCGTCACCCGAACACAAAGATTGTTGAGGAGTTAAAAAAAGTCAGTTATGAGTTTCGTCGCCCGATTGAGTATAAATGCCAGTGGTATGGGAGCAAATTAACGCTGATTGACCCGTGGTATCCCAGTTCACAGATTTGTTCCAACTGCGGACACCGACAAAAAATGCCCCTGGACAAAAGGCAGTA
>NZ_JAFLQW010000388.1 GCF_017313335.1 Phormidium pseudopriestleyi FRX01
GAAACTTGGCAAGGGAGAAACTTACCGATTCAGGATTTAGGACCATCCCTCAATAATTTTGCTGACACTGCTGCGGCAATCGCCCAATTAGACTTAATTATTACCGTAGATACCTCCGTTGCCCATTTAGCTGGGGCAATGGGTAAACCCACTTGGCTGTTATTAGCTTATACTCCCGATTGGCGTTGGGGACTTGAGGGTTCTGATTCGCCTTGGTATCCGAGTCTGCGATTATTCCGGCAAAAACAACCGGGAGACTGGCAGGAAATTGGCGATCGCATTGCCCAAGAATTACGGCAAACTGTGGAGAATGTGGGAAAGGTGGGGCTACGGGAACAAAACCCATCCTTGCCGGGGAAAAAATGGTTAGAAGGTGAAGTCAGGATGAACCCAAAATCGATGATGACTGAATCAATTGGCGATCGCAATCAACCCGTTCCCAAATCGCCTCAGAAACCCTTGAGATTGGGCATTTCATGGCCCCTAAATCAGATGACTGGGTGGGGGATTTATGGAACAAACCTCACCCTGCAACTGCAAAAGAATCCGGGATATGAACCGATGTTATTGCTGCCACCGGATACCGCTGGGGTGGTGAATCCGTTGATGCGATCGCAACTCAAACCCGCCTGCGATCGGTATCAAAATTTAGAACAATTGCGGACTAAAAATCCGGGTAAACCCATTTGGTGTGATTTTCCCGTCCTTCATGACCTCGGCAACGACTTTATCAGTCTTGCCACCACCCGACAACTCAGCGGCAAACAGAATATTGGTTTAATCTTCTTTGAAGATACAAATTTAACCCCAGAAAAACGCAAATTAGCCCAGGAATATCTGTTAATTGTCGCCGGTTCAACTTGGAATGCCGAGGTTCTCAAAAGTCAGGGAATCACCACAGTTCAGGCATTGCCCCAAGGCATTGACCCTACCTTATTTCATCCTGCCCCAAAATCCAATTTATTCGGCGATCGCTTCGTCATCTTCAGTGGCGGCAAACTAGAATATCGCAAAGGACAAGATATCGTCATCGCCGCCTTTAAAGCCTTCCAACAACGTCACCCAGAAGCCTTACTCATCACCACATGGCATACCTTTTGGCCCCAATTTATGCAAGGACTCGAAGCCAAGGGTCATGTCAAAGGACTACCCCAAATCGGGACAAATAAACGCTTAAATATTGCGGATTGGCTAGTTAAAAATGGGTTAAATCCTGACTCCTTTATCGATATCGGTGCGATTCCCAATTATCTGATGCCGCAAATCATCCGAGAAGCCGACTGCGCCCTCTTTACCAATCGTTGCGAAGGGGGAACAAACCTTGTCGCAATGGAAACAATGGCTTGCGGAATTCCTACCATTTTATCCGCCAATACCGGACATTTAGATTTGATTGAACCCAATCATTGCTATCCCTTGAGAAGTCAGAAATCAGTCCAATCCACCCCCTACTTTATCGGAGTAGAGGGTTGGGGAGAATCGGACATTGAAGAAATCCTAGAAACCCTAGAAACCCTCTATCAAAATCGAGAAATAGCCCAACAAAAAGGCATGATTGCCGCCCAATTCATGCAACAATGGACCTGGGAAAACCAAGTTAATCGCCTCCTAGAAATTCTGGGAGAAATTTTGTAAAATGATTCTCCCTCGGGGAATCATTTTGTTAATCCTGCCTCTACCCATTAATCCATGAGTCAAATTCTTCCCCAATCTCCCATGAAAAAGCCCGTCAATTTGTTAGTCCGACTGAATCAGGAATATCACAAATTGCATCTAAATTTGGATATTGACAAATACAGTCAAAAAATTATGTGGCACTACTTTTCTCAGGGTAAATTCTACGAACCCGAAGAATCTAAATTTTTAGAACGGGTGTTAAAACCGGGGGATACCTTTATTGATATTGGCGCACATATTGGCTATTACTCCCTCCTCGCCGCAATTTTAGTGGGTGAAACCGGCAAAGTAATTAGCATCGAACCCGATCGCACCAATATCAACTGGATTCAAGACCATATTACCTTAAATCAGTTCCCACAAATGCAGGTAATTCCCACAGTATTGGGTTCAGAAACGAAACCTGTAGAATTCTTCTATAATGCCGATAATGATGGGGGACACGCCTTATGGGATGTGGGATTGCATGAATTTAATAAAATCAGCCGCAGTCACCCTCAAACCTCAACTTTACCCATGACAACCCTTGATGAAGTGCTCCGAGACAAAGGATTAACGGGAGTCAAACTCATTAAAATAGACACCGAAGGGGCCGAATATCAAGTTTTACAAGGTTCCTTACAAACCCTCACCACCTATCAAGTCCCCTACATCATCGCGGAAATTAATCGCTTCGCCTTAAACAAAATGGGAACGAATGAAAAACAGTTACGAGAGTTTATGGCATCTTTAGGATACAGTCCCTATTTATTAAGAAACGAGTCCCCCCACTGGGTGAAATTATCCCCGGAACAATATTACAATTCTCAATATGTTTTTAACCTAGTCTTCGCCGTAAGTGATGAA
>NZ_JAFLQW010000073.1 GCF_017313335.1 Phormidium pseudopriestleyi FRX01
ATTGTCCTTGATGAAGGAGTTCACCACTAAGCCAGATAGGTACGCTTTGCATTCTGATATTGCTTGTCAGTTGTATAGGCTGGCGGCTCAAGGCAGTAGTGACTTACTGTGCCGGAATTTCACCGAAGACTAGAATACAAGAATCACGCAGATGATTATTCTTACTCGCTTTTACTATTTTAACACGGTCGGCTCATATCCCCACGGATAAATCCGGGGGCTTTACGCCGATTCTCGGTAAACGCACTTTTGCCAAGGATCATCCGGGGGATCGCCCTGGGGATCTGGCCTAGAATGCTTTAAAATGCAAAATTAACCGGATATTTCCGGTGGGATTTTTCATAAAAACATTGCAATTTTTAAATTAAAGATGACCCTGACATCGGAGTTAATCGCCCTGGGGCAATACTTAGCGGGGGAATTTGACAATCGAGAACAGGCGATCGCCGATCCCGCATGGTATGTCCACCTGCACCTCTGGCAGCGTCCAGTCCCGGTCCAGTTATTTTCCGAACCTAGCCTCACCCTGTTTGCTGAACAAGCCAATATTCTCAATCTCGATCGCCCCTATCGGCCTCGAATCATGCAACTTCGACAACTTCCCAATTCGGGCAGTCAACCTCAGTTAGAAGTACAGTATTTCATGCTCAAAGACCCTAGCCAATTCCGGGGGGCTGGTCTCCAACCCAGTCTACTCAAACAGCTAAATCCGGCACAAGTAGAATCCTTGCCCGGATGTACCCTCACCGTCAGCCAGAAACGCTTAACTGACGGGACCTATCATTTTGCCGCATCCTTGCCCTCGGGAGCTCGATGCTGCTTTCCCTATCAAGGAGAAACTCGCCAAGTCGATCTCGGTTTCGAGGCATCCCCGACTGAACTGTTCAGCTTTGACAAAGGCATCGATCCCAATACGGGTAAAGCCTTGTGGGGGGCCATTTTAGGGCCATTCCACTTCACCAAGCGTCACGATTTTTCGGGGGAACTCGTCGGACTCTCCGATTAAGGGAGTCCAAAAAAATAAATTATCCAAGTTCTGCGGTGAAAAACTTGACTCTTCAGCCAGCTTTGGCAGGCTTTGTCCGCAAGTGCCCCACCGTTAACGGGTGTGGGTTTTGGGTATTTTATTTTTTGGAGTTCCCTAAAGAGGTGAGCGTTTCTCTTGTGCCGGGGATGCCAAACCGGGTTAGAAATTATGACCCCCGTTTCTCCAATCCCCTTCAGGCATTAAGTCGCCATGCTTCGGGGTCCTGCTTCCAGCGCTTCTTCTTCGGTGTCGTAGATTTCAAAGACTGAATCCATCATCGTGACTTCAAAAACCAATTTGGCCTCTGGATGCACGTTACAAATACGGAAACTGCCTTTAACCTTGTCCGCATCTCGCATCCCTGCTACTAGCGACGTCAGGCCAGAACTATCAATAAAGTTAACCTGCCCTAAATTAACGACAATATGACGACTCAGTTTAGAAATGCACTCCTGTAATTTGAGGCGAAATTGCCACGCGGTGGTAATGTCCAGGCGACCCGTTGGGGCCAATACAATCACCGTTGTTCCATCCTGGGTCGTATGGGTTTTTTGCTCGATATGAATCACAGGCCCTCCCTCAATACGCTAGTTGCCTACCTCGCTTTCGTAGTTTAGCAAAATCGGAGCCATTGCCTCGATTGAGCTTGACCGAAATTAGCCAAACTGGCTGCTAGAAAAATAGCACAGTCCGGCGGGGGTTCAAACCCCCGCCTCATAGCTAAAGTCGGTTAAAAACCGACTAAAAACGTTAGCCACTAAGACTTTCAGTCGGTTTCAACCGACTTGATCTCTTAGGCGGGGGTTTGAACCCCCGCCGGGTGTGGCCACGGGTGCGGGGGCCTTTAATTCCCGGTCCACTCCGCCCAATTTTGCGGTTTCAAAAAGGTTTCGTAGAGTTCAGCTTCCGGGGTGTTCGGTTCCGGTTGATAGCAATATTCCCACCGAACCAAAGGCGGCAGAGACATTAAAATCGACTCGGTGCGCCCATTGGTCTGGAGTCCAAAAATCGTGCCGCGATCGTACACCAGGTTAAATTCCACATACCGTCCCCGGCGATATAGTTGGAAATTGCGTTCGCGATCGCCATATTCCATCCCAGAACGACGCTGCACAATTGGCCCATAAGCGGGTACAAACGATCGCCCGCAATCTTGGGCAAAGGCAAATAACGCTTCCCAACTGCGTTGAGGAGGAGTGCCAATTTTTCGGCTATATTCCGCTGCCGGTCCGGTGGGGTCCGGGCCGCGATAGAGTTCGCTTTGACCATCTTGGTAGTCAAAAAACAGACCTCCTACCCCTCGGGTTTCGTCGCGATGCTTCAGGTAAAAATATTCGTCACACCAGAGTTTGAAAACCTGGTAATACTCATCATGGTGGCGATCGCAAGTCGCTTTCAAGGTTTGGTGAAAATGGGCGGCATCTTCGGCAAACGGATAATAAGGTGTCAAATCTGCACCGCCTCCAAACCACCAAACCGGCCCCGCTTCAAAATAGCGATAGTTTAAATGAACCGTGGGAATGTAAGGATTGCGCGGGTGCAACACCATCGAAGTCCCCGTGGCATAGAAGCGATGACCCTCTGCGTCTGGACGTTGCTTTAAAATTGAAGGCGGTAGGTGATCCCCCCAAACTTCAGAAAAATTCACGCCCCCTTGTTCAAAGACCTTGCCCTCGCGCATGACCCGAGAACGGCCCCCGCCCCCTTCCGGGCGGTCCCAAGAATCTTCTTGAAACGTGCCAAGGCCATCAAGTTCTGCCAACCCTTGACAAATTTCATCTTGTAGAGACTGCATAAACTGACTGACTCGTTCTTTCGAGTCATCCGGTGGCAAATTCTGGGTAGAGGTGGCCTCAAAAGTCGAAGAAACTGTCATAATGTCAAATTATTTTCTGCTGCGGGATAGAGATCTGCCTGTCAAGAGCGATCGAAATCTCAGCGGTGGATAACGCGATCGCACCCTTGATGAAATCTTTAGCCCTTCTCTGGATCAAGCTGACCGACTCTGAAAAAATCCTATCTTAATCTCTGCCCTTATCCACTCCCTTTAAAAATTCTACATATTACTACAAAAAAAGATACATTAGGAAAACACCCAGTGTTTCAGCAGGCAGGGCGTGCAAGGGTCAGCAGCAAACACAGGCGATCGGGCAATAATTGCGCCCTCCCAACCGGGAAACCACACCCGCTCAACCCGCCAAAACTCAACCTTGACCTTCCCCTAAATCACGACTGTCTGACTGATCTGTCCCAGAGAAGAGAAACAGGCAAACCGATGACTCAAACCCTAACTTCCCAAGCAATCTTAGAAGTCTTGCAACCCGTGCAAGACCCCGAACTCCAAAAAAGCTTGGTCGATCTGAACATGATTCGCAACGTCAAAATTGACGAAGGCAACGTCAGCTTTACCCTAGTCCTGACCACCCCCGCCTGTCCCTTGCGAGAATTTATCGTCGAAGACTGCCAAAAAGCCGTTCGCACCCTCCCAGGAGTCGAAGAAGTCAGCATCGAGGTCACCGCTGAAACTCCGCAACAGAAATCCCTCCCCGATCGCCAAGGCATCGCCGGAGTCAAAAATATTCTCGCCATCTCCAGTGGCAAAGGCGGCGTCGGCAAAAGCACGATCGCCGTTAACGTCGCCGTCTCCCTCGCCCAATCCGGTGCTAAAGTCGGACTCCTCGATGCCGATATTTACGGTCCCAACGACCCCACCATGCTCGGACTCAGCGATGCAAAAGTCATGGTCCGCCAAGGTCCCCAAGGAGACGTTCTCGAACCCGCCTTTAACTACGGCGTGAAATTAGTCTCAATGGCCTTTTTAATCGACAAGGACCAACCCGTTGTCTGGCGCGGTCCCATGTTAAACGGCGTAATTCGGCAGTTTCTCTATCAAGTCGATTGGGGAGAACTCGACTATCTGATCGTAGATATGCCCCCAGGAACCGGCGACGCCCAACTAACAATGGCTCAATCCGTCCCAATGGCAGGTGTCGTGATTGTCACCACCCCCCAAACCGTTGCCTTGTTGGATTCCCGTAAAGGGTTAAAAATGTTCCAACAATTAAACGTGCCAGTCCTGGGAATTGTCGAAAATATGAGCTATTTCATCCCCCCAGATATGCCCGACAAAAAATACGATATCTTTGGCTCGGGGGGTGGACAAAAAACCGCCGATGAACTCGGTGTCCCCTTATTAGGCTGCGTCCCCTTAGAAATTACCCTGCGCGAGGGTGGGGATAACGGTGTCCCGATCGCCATTTCTGCCCCGGATTCCCCTAGTGCTAAAGCCTTACGAGAAATTGCTCAACGAATTGCCGGTAAAGTCTCTGTCGTTGCCCTAGCCTAACCGTAGATAGAACAAACCCCATCCCCCCATCCCCCCATCCCCCCATCTCCCCCATTACCCCCATCTCCCCCTTGAAATATGTTTCAAAAGTCCGTCCGTCGATCGCGCTGGAGAGCCTGGGTACAACCGTGGCTAGAGTTTGACTGGCTATTATTTATCTTGCCCGTTGGGTTAACGCTATTTGGCGGGATTATGATCCGCAGTACCGAACTCAACCGAGGGTGGACCGACTGGTGGCAGCATTGGTTGGTGGGAGGGATTGGATTACTAATCGCAGTCGCTATCTCGCGATCGCGCTACGACAACCTGATTCAACTTAAATGGATTGTTTATGGTGCCACCAATATCTCCCTGCTGGCGGTTATCTTTATCGGAACCACAGCCCTCGGTGCCCAGCGCTGGATTACCATTGGTGGATTCAACATTCAGCCGTCAGAATTTGCCAAATTAGGGCTGATTATCACCCTAGCCGCCCTGTTGCACGAACGGACCCCCGACAGTCTGGGTTCTATCTTCAAAACCCTGGCAATTACTGCTGTACCCTGGGCCTTAGTCTTCTTACAACCTGACCTGGGTACCTCCCTCGTCTTTGGGGCGATTACGATGGGAATGCTGTATTGGGGCAACACCAGTCCCGGTTGGCTGCTGCTGTTGGTCTCTCCCCTAGTTGCCACCCTGCTGTTTAACCTTTATTTACCCGGATGGTTTGCCTGGACTGGCTTAATCGCCTTAATGGGCTGGCGTACCCTACCCTGGCCTTTTTTGGGTGCATTGGGAACTGTGGTGATGAACCTGATTTTCGGTCGAGTGGGGAACCTATTATGGAACCTCCTCAAAGATTATCAAAAAGAACGATTGACCACCTTCCTCACCCCAGAAAAAGACCCCCTCGGGGCTGGATATCACCTGATCCAATCTCGGATCGCCATTGGATCCGGTGGACTGCATGGGCGGGGACTCTATAATGGCACCCAAACCCAGCTTAACTTTATCCCCGAACAACATACCGACTTCATTTTCTCCGCCATTGGCGAAGAATTTGGATTTATCGGGTCGATGGTGATCCTCCTGTCCTTCTGGTTAATTTGCCTGCGCCTAGTCTTGATTGCCCAAAACGCTAAAGACACCTTTGGGGCATTGTTGGCGATCGGGGTTTTATCGATGATTGTGTTTCAGGTGGTGGTGAATATTGGCATGACCATTGGACTCGCGCCGGTTACAGGTATTCCCCTCCCTTGGCTGAGTTACGGTAGGTCCGCCTTGCTGACCAATTTTATCGCCCTGGGTTTGGTTGAATCCGTCGCCTATCACCGGGAAAAAACGAAGAAAAAGTTTTAGCCACCGGCTATTTTGGCGAACCCTTGACGAATGACTCCAAAACGATTCACCATAACGGATGATGACTCAGGTTTCCTGACTTGTCAGCACAATCCCTTAACTCTAAACATCTGGAAAACATTATGATTTTGCCTGGATCGGCTGTTCGTGTTAAAAATCCCGATGATACTTACTACGACTTTCAAGGACAAGTTCAACGCCTCACCGATGGTAGGGCGGCTGTCCTGTTTGAGGGTGGAACTTGGGATAAATTAGTTACCTTTAGACTCTCGGAACTCGAACCTGTAAATGCCACTGCAGGCCGCAAGAAAAGCAAATAGTTCCCTGTGGATAACCGTTCAGGGTTGATGAGATTTGACTCTTCAACCCTGTATTTTTTCTGATATTCAAGATATATTTAAGCGTTAATTATGCGTCTACCTTTACCGCAATTTGCCAACGAACACCGTCACCCGGACCATATTGCTGAGGTGATTGAGACTGCAACGACGGAATTTTTAGCCCAATGTCTAGACCCGGAAGAGTTAAATTTTCCCCTGATGCCGCCCTTTGGAAGTTGGGTGAAATCTTTGGATGAAGAGTCAGGAAATCAGATTTATGGGGTGGTTTATTTTGCCACCACCAGTCCGATTGATTCCGTGCATCGAGCGAGGGCGCTAGGTTTGTCCTTAGATGGCTTACGGGAACAGCAACCCCAGATTTTTGCCATGCTCAAAACCGAATTTCGGGCGGCGATCGCCGGGTTTTGTCCCCATCTTGACAACCCAAATGGCTCACGCCGTCCAACAGGAATTGTCTATCAATATATCCCCCCCCGTCCCCCTCAAATTCACCAAGCCGTCTATCGCTGTCAACCCGCAGAAATTGTTTACTTTACCCAACAGTTTGATTTCCTGCGCACCCTCTTACAAGTTCCTGGTGCACCAGTAGATGCCTTGACTGCGGCAGCCATTCGAGAGGTCTATCAGTTACGGGGTGCCGATCGCGATTGGTTAGTCCAAGCTGGACGCACTCTGAGCGTCTTGCTCAAGGATGATTACGATCGCCTCCGCCTAATTTTAAGTCAAATTCATCCCTAGGTCAATTTTCATGATTAATACAGTTAATCCATCGATTTCATTTTTGTCAGTTATTTTGAGTTGTTTAAAATATACATTTATATAATTTTTAAAACAACAAATATAAACGTGAATTTTGCCAAAATTTCAGTTGAAATAATATTTTCAAATAGAGCAAAATAAATTAAAAGCGATATAAGCATATTAAATTACGAACAAATAATAGTTAGAGTCGATAGGGGCATCGCTACCCCTACCTCTCCTTCAGAACCGTGCATGAGACTTTCACCTCACACGGCTCCTCAGTAATGCCACCCTGTTGTGGGTACGATTCACTCGCTCGAAATATCCGCTTTTGCAA
>NZ_JAFLQW010000526.1 GCF_017313335.1 Phormidium pseudopriestleyi FRX01
CCAATAGCCGACGGGTTTTTCGGGACTGCCGAAATTGAGATTATCCGTCACGGCGATCGGTTCGGCACCAACACAGCTTAAATTCCGGGCAGCTTCTGCCACCACTGCCTTTGCCCCTTCGTAGGGGTCCAGATACACATACCGGGAATTGCAATCGACAGTCGCTGCAACCCCGCGATGAGTGGCGGGAGTAGAGGAGAGGGGTTCTTGGGGACGTAACCGAACCACTGCCGCATCCCCACCTCCAGGCAGCAACACGGTATTATTCTGCACCTGATGATCATATTGCCGATAAACCCACCGCTTCGAGGCAATGGTGGGGGTATCTAACAATTGCAATAAAATCTCGTTCCAACTGTGGGACTTGCCTTGAATCTCAATGCCTTCTGCGGTACAAGGGGGAAGGGTAGCGGGAGTCCATTGCCATGCTTTTTGGGCGTATTCTGGGGGTTCTGCCATTAACTGGCGATCGTAAATGGGGGTATCTTCCGCTAAAGCGCGACAGGGGATTTCTGCTGCAACTCCCCCTTGATGGAGAATCCGCACAATCGGTTCAGCAATCACTGTCCCGGCAACCACCGCCTGAAGTCCCCATCTATGAAAAATATCAATCAGTTCTTGTTCCCGTCCCTTGTGCGCCACAAACAGCATCCGTTCCTGGGATTCGGAGAGTAAGAACTCGTAGGGAATCATGCCGGTTTCTCGGACTGGAATTAAGTCTAAATCCAGTTCAATGCCGAGGTTGCCTTTGGCTGCCATTTCCGAGGTGGAACAGGTGATTCCCGCAGCGCCCATATCCTGCGCGGCAACCACTGCGCCGGTGTTGAAGGCTTCTAAACAGGCTTCAATCAGGGATTTTTCGAGGAAGGGGTCGCCAACTTGTACCGCAGGGCGATCGTCTGCGGATTTATCTGTGAGTTCTGCACTGGCGAAACTTGCACCTCCCATGCCATCTCTGCCGGTGGTAGAACCGACATAGAGGACGGGATTACCAACGCCGATCGCACCAGATTTGACAATTTCGGGGGTTTCCATTATCCCTAATGCCATGACATTGACAAGGGGATTGCCGGTATAGGCGCGATCGAAGTAAACCTCACCCCCTACGGTGGGGACTCCAACGCAGTTATGGGTGACAATGCCGGAGGTGGTGACAAACAGATGAGTGTTGTCCACTTCAATATCGTAGACATCGCATTCCTCAACAGCATTCGTTTCAATGCTCTTAATTTTGACAAATGCGAGTTCATTGGAGATGGAATAACGGGGGAATGAATATTTGGTCCCGTTATAACGTTCCAACGCGGTTGCTAATTCGGCGTTGCGTTCTTCTCCAAAAACATCAGCTAATGCGGTGAGTCCGTAGACATTGCTAACGTCCATTTGCCACAAGGCTTTCCGCTGACAGATGCGGCCTTGGATATTGGTTTCTTTGGCGGGTTGTTTATAGATTAGCGGAATAGCTCCGAAGCTCTGCATCAGCAAAGTCACTTGCTCAAACAGTTTATGGCTGGTCGTGGCAAAGCTAATTTTGGCATGATTGCCATGAGTTTTTGTGGTTAGGGAACCATCGCCGCGTAATAAGCCTTTGAGTGCCTCACGCTGTAAATAACGAGGCCATTGGAAGATGAAATCGGGTAAGGCTTTATGACTGGCATCACTACCACATTGCCACACTTCTTTTAAGAGATAGCCCAACAGCCAGGATGTGGCATAAACGGCGATCGTAGACTCACGGGTTTCGACGCAGGGGCGCAGTCCGAGGGTTTTGAGTCCATCCATGACGTCATGAACGTATTCGCTTTCATGGAGACCAAAAGTGAAAATTATTTTATAGCTCTTGCCATTTTCAGAAACGCAGCCTTCCGAGAGGTAGTAGCCGAGTAAGCGTGCGAATGTTTCATCCGGCTGAATGATGGCATTCATGTAGTTAGCTTTGCCGCTGCGCCGATAGAGGCGGATGCTACTGCGCGATACGTCGAGGAGGGGTTCTAATTTGAGAAAATAGGGGAGGGGTAATATGCCTTTGCTGAGGTAGTTATGCCGATTGCTGGGGGAAGGTTCGATGGAACGCAAGGCATCACGGATTTCGGTTGAAATCTGCCACTCTGGAGGAAGGTCAACGTAAACGTCTTTATTTCCGAGGTAGCGATCGGCTAAGGCATCCAGCAGATCCAAGGCGGGCACTTCCCCAGTGGATTCTGTCTGTGGGGAGGGCATATTAATCAGTATGGGAAGAAGATCCCCTTGCTTTAAGCTGTCGGCATTGCGAGTCTGCCACACTCCCTCTTCTAAAATGCACATCGGATGATCCTGGGTCATGGTTAGGGTCCGACCCAATGCTGTGCGGATGGTAATTAAGTTGGTGGCGCGTCGTTTGAAGACGCGGCGAACGGGTTGCCAGCAACTCTGCTGGGTATCAGGTTCCAGAGAGAGGGTTTCAATGCCAGCAGTTGGATCGAGTTCTGCGGTGGTTTGATTTGGGGGTAAATGGGATTCGACAAAGTTGCCGATGGTATCGAAATGAACGCCATTTTTATCCCGCCAGATTAGGGTTTCACTCTTGATCAAGCAGTTCCCATAATGACTGATTCCTTCTACAACGCCGGTGAAGATGCGGCGAGTGCGGGGGTCTTCGATATTGCCGAAGCGGAGGGAGTTGAGAAGGGCGATCGGGCGAGCACCCATTGTAAAGATATCTCGGAGGATACCGCCAACCCCGGTGGCTGCACCTTGGAAGGGTTCGATCGCCGAGGGGTGGTTGTGGGATTCGATTTTGAAGGCAAGGCGCAAACCGTCTCCACAGTCTATAACCCCGGCATTTTCTCCAGGACCGACTAGGATGCGATCGCCAGTTGTGGGAAACTGTTTCAGCAGGGGACGGGAGTTTTTATAACAACAGTGTTCGGACCACATGACGCCAAACATTCCCAATTCTGCTTTATTGGGATGACGTCCTAAGCGTTTGACGATTTCTTCATATTCTGCCGGTTTCAGACTTTCGGCAGCGATTTCTTCGGGAGAAAAGGGGGCGTTTGAGATTGCAGACATGGATTAGGGCGTTGCACCAGAGTACAGTATCCCTATTTTATCTGGACTTGGGCGCTTACGACGGATTGATATGTTTTCGTAAGAATTCGCCTAATGCGGAGTTGCTCATTTTATTTTCTACCACGTCTAGGACCATCTGGTATGTCTCATCCGGTGACAAGTCGAGGCGGTATCCGTTGATTCTGAGGAACGTCAACATTACCGCTAAGGCAGTGCGCTTGTTGCCATCCACAAAGGGATGATTCTTTGCCAGATGGTAAAGATACGCTGCTGCTTGTTCTGGTAAAGTTGGATGCAGAAACTGTCCGCCAAAGGTAGCTTGAGGTTGAGCCAGTGCGGAGTCGAGTAACCCTTCGTCTCTAATCCCAGAAGTGCCGCCAAATTTGTTGATTTGACGGTGGTGGATATCCAGAACTTCGGACATTTCAATAAATCTAGGAGTCTGCAAGGCGACGGAAAACCTCCTCCCATTCTTGTTCGACGGCTAAATAAGCCTGCCAAACTTCTTCATCGGAGGCTGATGTAAATAAGGGTTGGTCTGGCGATCGCTCTTGTGCGGTGGCGTGACTGTTTTCTGGGGTGGATTCGGTGCGATCGCCTGTTTTTGTTCCTTCTACCTCATTTTTTGGCGCTTTTGTATGGCTCCTAATAGTATAATTTACCCCATTTTTAGTTTTGCGTCGATTCAGACGACCTGGATTTTTATGCGGATATTTACTTGCCATTGATTTATTTCTAATTGCTTAAAAAACAAGAAAAGCAAGAAAAAGTTGCCCTGATGTCAACTGATATATTAACAATAGGCATTATAATTCTATCATTTCCCCCTCGTTCCCTGGCTCCGCCAGAGAATGCTCGGTTGGAGGCTCTGCCTCCTTTCTAAAACTAAAATAAGCTATATAGCAACCCTAAATGATTTATGACCTCTTTTGCTCCCCTCTCCTTGAAGGAGAGGGGTTGGGGGAGAGGTCTTATTCTACAACTGATAAAGGAGCTGCTATATTAGGCGGCAGAGCCGCTCATTGCCCATATCATGGCAGAGCCATGATACGGGATCTAAGATAACGACTGAAGTCGTTACTACAAACTTAAGAAGATTAGCCCGCGTAGGGGTCTACTGAGCAACGCCTGCCCTGAGCCCTGAGCCAGTCGAAGGGTCGAAGGGGGTCGAAGTACGGGCTTTGTTTGTATAGCCCCACCCTTGAGGGTGTGGGCTATTTTTCCTACACCTTAGCCACTTGAAGAAAAACGAATTTTCAGATAGTCATCTTCCATTTTCGCTCCCGAAGGTTGTAATGCTGCTAAGGCTTGCGGTAGCACCAAATTTCGGCGATGATTACCGATGGTAATATTCAACTCATCGGCACTTTTACTGAGTTGAACTTGGTCTTTGGGAATTCCAGGTAAATACAGTTCTAAACTGTATTCATTATCTTTTTGCACGACTCGAACGGTGGTTTCTTTATAGTAAACCTGGCTGGGGTCTTCATCTTTACCGTATAAGGTTTCTTTGAGGCGATCGAGGGCTTCTAAACCGCACATTTCCTCAGAATAAAGAGGAACCTCTTTCACCGGCAGGGGATGGAAATTTTCGTGAATTTCATCTCTGTACTGCTTTTGACTTTCTTTCCACCGTTGGAAGAATGGGTCGGTGACTGTTTCGGGAATAATCCGGTTGGCGACAATCAAATCTGTCGCAACATTATATAAACTCAAATAGGCATGGGCGCGTAAGGATTCTTTAATCACCATTTTTTCGGGATTGGTGACTAAGCGTACCGAGGTTTTAGTATTATCGGTTAATACTTTTTCCAACGCCTCAATTTGTTCATAAAACTCAAAAGGTGCGTCCATTACCTCTTTATCCGGGAGGGAAAATCCGGCGATCGGTCGAAAAATTGGTTCAACAAAAGGTCTAAGGGCGACGGATATGCCTTGGAAGGGTTTATAAAATCGTCTCATGTACCAGCCACCGACTTCGGGTAAGCTGAGTAAACGCAGGGCAGTCCCAGTTGGTGCGGAGTCAATAATTAAGACATCATAGAAGCCTTCGTCATAATGCCGTTTCATCCGCACAAGACCGAATATTTCATCCATGCCGGGTAAAATGGCGAGTTCTTCGGCTTGAATTCCGTCGAGTCCTCTAGCTTGCAAAACTTGGGTAATATAGCGTTTGACAGACCCCCAGTTAGCTTCTAATTCGATGAGTGCATCCAGTTCGGCACCCCAGAGGTTATCTCTAACTAGGCGAGGTTCGTGACCTAATTCCATGTCAAAGCTATCGGCCAAGGAATGCGCTGGGTCGGTACTCAATACTAAGGTTTTATAGCCTAATTCGGCACATTGTAATCCGGTGGCAGCGGCAACGGATGTTTTACCCACGCCGCCTTTGCCGGTCATTAAAATTAATCGCATGGATCTTTTACCCCTGCCTGAGAATTGTTAACATACCTTTACTTTAACGGTTTTTCACCGGAACCTGTGACTGGAAGTGCTGTTTGAGGACGTTGAGGCGGGAGATATCCCAGTAATCGATGTGGGAGATAATTTTTCCCTCGGGGTTGAGTTGCAATTCACTCCGTCCGGAGATGGCAATCCGGGGTTGCCAGGGGAGGGGGGTGGTCCAATTTAGGGTCCAGCGGGTTTCGATGGTGTTGTCGATGCGGCGAATGTCATGTAAGTCCATTTTGATTTGTTTAAACCAGGTGGACATGAAGCCAATCAACTGCCGGTAGCGATCGCACCCCCGAAATTCGGTCATCGGGTCTTTAAAATAAACCGTTTCGCTATAAAGGCTATAGGTCTGATTTTCGGGAAACTGTTGATAGTCTTGTTTGAGAATTTCAATAATGTCCATTGTTTTGGGTAAGGGATGGATACAGTCAGGGTTAGAAACCGGGTTTCTTAACAATATCTCGGGTCATTAGCCATCAATTGGGGTGAGAAACCCGGTTTCTTGTCCTAATTGGGAACCGATAAAGGTTAGAAACCGGGTTTCTGAACAACATCTCGGGTTATTTGCCATCAATTGGGGTGAGAAACCCGGTTTCTTGTCCTAATTTTAATTGCAATAATAAACCCCCGGCAATTGCCAGGGGTTTATTAAAAGGTGATTCAAATGAAGGGTTAAGACAGAATGTTCACCCCTTCATTTTCTAACCTTTATGCAAACCATTCTTCGACGGCTTCTTCCTTGGTGTTGGTCCGACGAGATGGGGTAACCCGATTGAAGTTCATGTGGATCTCGCGGCTTTGTTCACCATCGGAAGCAACTGCGACGATCGGGTAGTCAATGATGCCATCTTGGAAGGACATCTGGAAGCGGAAAGTACCATCAGCATTCAGTTTGATGGGACGTCCGCCGATGGAGACGGTGGCATCGGGTTCGGTGGCACCGTAGACGATTAATTCAGCATCAGCAACCAGCCAGAATTTACGAGGATGGTTCGGGGGTGCGGAGGCAAATCCTGCACCGGACATATTCATGCCGACGCCGGACATATTCATGCCGATACCGGAAGCGGTGGGAACAGCCCACATTCCCACACCGGAGGGGAAGACGTAGGAACTGAGGGCTTGTTCGGGGGCCATCGAACCGGGAACGTGCTGCATGGACCCGAACAGGGAACCGGCAATGCGCTGAGATTCGACACCTTCGGCCATGCCAAAGATTTCGTCGTAAATGGCGTTGGGACTTGCACTTGCAACTGGGGCTTTCTTGCTGGGGGGAACCAGTTGCATGAAGGTTTTGCCGCGCAGGTCTTCTTCCCATTCGATGGCGAGGAAGTGGTCTTCAATCCAGTCGGAGGGATAAACCGGGGGAATGTGGACGAGGGCGGAACGGGAGAGGACTAACCAGCGACCATCAGCACAACGATAGCCGATATCTACGACGTAATCGCGATCGCTCACGGGGATCGGTAAGTACCATTCCCGCGCCAGTTCGTCGCAAGGATATTCCTGAATGCTGTGGGGGCTTTGATTTTCGATGTTGATGTCGGTAACATCATACAGGCGCAGGGCTAATTGTTGGCCCCCTTGACGGCGCATTTCTTCTTTGTTGGTGTTGGGAATATCCCAGTAGGTATAGGCCCATTGGGGATCGCGGGGTAACAGCATGATTCGGCTTTCACCATAACCACCCGGTAAATCGCCGAGTCCTTCATCGACTGAGGCGAGAGTTCCACCTGTGCGATCTTCTTGACCCAGTTCAAACTTTGCTGCTTCCACTTCTTCCTGTGCCTCCAATGTACGAGTTTGTTCTACGGAAATTTTGGTGCGTTGTTTTTCTTGAATGGATGCCAGAAGTTGAGATTTCCTCATCCGGCTATAACGAGAGATTCCATATTCACTCGCAACTCGGCGGAGTTGTCGGAGGGTCATCTCTTCTAATGGGGGTCGTTCTTTTGCCATTGTTCTATTGGCCTCCTATTTCGGCTATACGGAAGGTGGGTGGGTTCCGATTTTAAAATTTCTCGTTGTGGTTGAATTGGTTCGAGGAATTAGTTCGGAATGTTAGTCACCCTTGCCTGTAAATGAGCGATCGCGATTCTCCTTCCCTATCATTAAGTTTTTATGGCGGGACGAATCCCTAGTTAATTAAGTGAATGGAATTGGCACCGCAGGATCGTAAAACGGTTGCCTAACGGTTTGCCCAGTTCATAAAAATTAGCTGCGGCTCGATCGCCGATCGCATTTTTATTTGCCCCTGCACATCAGGTCCTGCTAGACCATCTTGAGATTTGGATCTCCTCTGTGTTTACTCTCGATTGGATCCTTGGGCTGTTGAGTAACAGCTTTTTTTTGGGTTCGTGGGGGATCGCTTGGTTATGTCTATGTTGCAGAAAAGATTCGATAGGGTCAAGGGGGTACGGCAGGTGATTCTAGGTCAATCTACGGGTTATTACGGATTTACAAGCAGTTCGGGGATCGTAATGTCATGAATTCTTGATATAAACCTGGGATCGGGGATCGAGTCCCTGGGAGATATATCATGATTTGATAACAATTGAA
>NZ_JAFLQW010000394.1 GCF_017313335.1 Phormidium pseudopriestleyi FRX01
GGGAAAGACAGGTCAAAGAACCCCCATGTTTTTCCACCACGATTTGGTAGCTAATGGATAAGCCCAAACCTGTCCCCGAACCGATGGGTTTCGTGGTAAAAAACGGGTCAAAAATTCGCGATCGCACCTCCTCTGGAATTCCCGAACCGTTATCGCAAATCCGAATCACCACACCGCTTCTGTGCGTCAAGTCCGGGTTTTCCTCACCATTGGAATCGCGATCTCCTGGACTGGTGCTAGAGCTATCATTTTCTACCCATTCGCTGCTGATTTTAATCCAACTAGGATTGGCGCGAATCTGTTCCGAAGTCCGGTCGCGATCGCGCATTTCCAAGGCATCGATCGCGTTGCTCAAAATATTCATAAAAACCTGATTTATTTGCGCCGCATAACAGTCTACCAAAGGCAACTCAGCATACTCTTTAATCAAATGAATTGACGCCCGGTCCCCTTTAGACTTGAGGCGATGTTGCAAAATTAATAAGGTACTGTCAATCCCCTCATGAAGGTTAACCCGCTTTTTCTCCGATTGATCCAGTCGGGAGAAGTTTCGCAAGGATAAAACAATCCCGCGAATCCGTTCCACTCCAACTTTCATCGAAGCTAAAATCTTCGGCAAATCTTCCCTCAAAAAGTCCGATTCGATTTCCTCACTGAATTCTTGAATCGCCTCATGGGGATTAGGATAATATTTCTGGTACTGTTCGACCAATCCCAGTAAATTTTGAGTATAATCCGTAACATGAGTGAGATTTCCATAGATAAAATTCACGGGATTATTAATCTCATGAGCCACTCCCGCCACCAACTGACCGAGACTCGCCATTTTTTCACTCTGGACCAGTTGACTTTGAGCTTGTTGCAAGTTCTGTAAGGTGAGAGATAATTCTTCCTTTTGATGTTTCAATTGCGCGAACAGTTCAGCTTGATGCACAGCCACCCCAAACTGAGCGCCGATTTGACTGAGTAACTCCACCTCATACTCATACCAGTGACGAGGGCCGGAATTTTGATAGGCTGCCAGCAATCCCCACAAAGTTTCTCCAGCGAGAATGGGAACAATGATATAGGCTTTGGCTTGAAACGTTTCTAACAGTTCAATGTGACACTGAGCATGGCCCACACTGTATATATCATTAACGGCAAAGGATTGATTCTCTCGGTAGCGTCCGCCTTGAGTTTCCTGTAAGTGAGTATCAAGGACATCGGGCAGGACCCCCATCAGGGGAGTCCAGCCGGGGGAAACGGATTCCGCGACAAAGTTGCCACTCCAATCGGGTTTGAAGCGGTAGACCCCAACGCGATCGGCCTCTAGGAGTTGCCTGACTTCTTGGGTGGTTGTTTGGAAGAGGGTATGGATATCCAGCGATCGCCGGATTTTATCGATAGTTGTGGCTAAGGCTCGTTCTCGTTGGGCTGCCATCCCTAATTGTGAGGTTTGGGCTTGGAATTTCCCCTGTTCTTCAGAGCGTTCAAGGGCCAGACATAAGTGAGAGGCGATGAGGCGAAGAAACTCAATTTCGCTCGTTTCCCACTGGCACTCTCCCCGACATTGATGCACCCAGAGGAGTCCCCAGAGCGTATCTTGTTGGTGAAGGGGGATGCACAGGTGAGATTTAACCTGTAATCGCGTTAAGAAATCCTGATAGCGCGCGGTCAGGTTCGACTGGGAAATATCGGGGATGACATGAAGTCCTCCGAGATGATAGTAGGGATTACATTCGTCCGCAAAGCTGCGATCGCCTAATTCTGTCCCCAATGCAGCTAAATCTGGCGATCGCACGTCTTCGGCGATAATTTGTCCCCAACTGCCCTGATATTCGGGCCATAAGCGAAAGACTGCAACGCGATCGACATCTAATAACTGGCGCAGATCAGTCACAGTGGCTGGAAAGAGGCTCGCTAAATCCAGGGATTCTCGAATCCGGGCGATCGCCCGAGACAAGATTTTGTACTGTTCCGTTGGACCCTGGGCGATCGCCGTTCTTCGTTCTGACTTCATCAAAAAACCTCCCCCCTTCGAGATGTCCGTTTCTATGACACTCCGTAAATTTTTCATGGCTCATGCTCCATCTTGTATTCTGCCCTTCCACCCGGCTGACTGTTCCTTTAGGGATTGATATGGATTGAATTGAGTAGATGCACGAAGTAATTCTGAGGTCAATTGATATCCCGAACCTTCCCTGATTCCTTCTTATTATAAGATTGATAATTTTTTTTGGGGTGCATCCGATGTTTGGACAGTCTGCCCTCATCCCCCACCAGCCCCATGCTCCCTTTTTGGGTCTGTGTATGTTAGCTGATTTTTCCTTGTTAATCGTTACGAGGAGTGGTTCTCAATGAGACTATAGCAATCCTAAATGATTTATGCCATCTCTTGCTCCCCTCTCCCCCTTTGGGCCGCCGACGAGAAAGGGGTGAGGGCATTCCACAACGGATAAAGGATTGCTATATCAATTCATCTGATTTGCCCTGGTAAATTTTTTCTATCCCATAAAATATGCAAGATTCAAACCTAATCACAGAGGGAAGGGTCAAGTAAAATTCCCCCTCCCTCCAAACAGAGCAAACACCGCCTACAGCTTCCGGAATCTACCGAGAAGAGGGCAGATGGGTGGGGTTTGATGTCTCTACCTCCGGGGTGGCAGAAGGTTTGGATTGAAGGAGCGGAATTTCAATCCAAAATTCAGTCCCCTGACCCGGTTCCGAGAGACATTTAAAGGTTCCCGCGTGTTTATCCACTACAATTTGTTTACTGATGGAAAGGCCCATTCCTGTTCCCTTGCCAATATCTTTGGTGGTAAAAAAGGGTTCAAAAATCCGCGATCGCAGATGTTCGGGAATACCTGGACCATTATTAAAAATACAAATCGCCGCATTTTGTTGCTCATCATCCCCTGTCAGGGTGGTGCGAATTGTAATGCGACAGGGGTGCTGATGGCGTTCTTGAGGCGATCGCTCTTTATCCCAGTCATCTAAGGCATCAATAGCATTGCTCAATAGATTCATAAACACCTGATTGAGCTGTCCGGCAAAGCATTCCACCGGGGGAAGTTTCCCATATTCTTTGATGATTTCAATTTCTGGCCGATCGCCTTTAGCTTTAAATCGGTGGTGTAAAATCATTAAGGTACTATCAATCCCATCATGAATATCCACCGCTTTCATATTCGTTTGATCTAACCGGGAGAAATTCCGCAAACTCAGCACAATCGAGCGGATGCGGTCCGCCCCCACCTTCATAGAAACCAACATTTTTGGCAAATCTTCAATCAGAAAATCGAGGTCTATTTCTTCAATAAACTCCTGAATTTCTGACGGAGGCTCCGGGATATGATATTGGTAGAGTTTTTGCAAATTTAACAAATCCTCTGCATATTGGGTGGCATGATTAAGATTGCCATAGATAAAGTTAACCGGATTATTAATTTCGTGAGCAATTCCAGCCACAAGCTGTCCTAGGCTGGACATTTTTTCCCCTTGAATCAGTTGGGTTTGAGCATTTTGGAGGTCTTCGATCGCCTGTTTTAACTCCACCGCTTGAGCTTGGGCTTTCGCCGCCGCCGCTTGGGTTTGTTGATACAGTTCCGCTTGGGCGATCGCGATCGCCGCCTGATCCGCGAGTTGTTGCAACAGGTCAATTTCTTGTTCTTGCCACCGGCGCGGTTGTTCGCACTCATGGGCAATTAGAAATCCCCACAAATCTGAACCCATGCGAATCGGGACGATTAAATTGGCTTTAACCTGAATGCTTTCTAAAAATTCCCGATGACAGGCACTCAATTCATCCGTGGCGACATTATCAATCGCCCGGATCCGGCCTTTTAAATACAAATTAGAAACATCGGAGGGAATACATCCGGGACAGCGAATCCCTCGAACCGATTGCCAGTTTTCCCGGAGATCTTCTACCGTCACCTCTCCAGTGCCGCTGTCATCAAACTGGTAAATCACCACGCGATCGGTATTCAGCAAATTTCGCACACGCTTGGCAATGGTTTGCAGAATGGTGCTGACATCTAAGGTGCTGCGGATTTGGTCCGTAATTTGTTTCAGGATTTGGGTAAATTTTAACGACTGTTGGAGTTCCTCCGTGCGTTCTTGGACCTGCTGCTCTAGGTTGGCATTGAGGGAATTCACCTCTTTGTAGAGTAAATATTGCTCGATCGCCATTGAAAAATGCTTCGCAATTGATCGAGCCATTTCAATTTCTTCCGGTTTCCAGTCTTGAGTTTGTCCCGTTTTGCGTTCCCGCCACGCATCGAAGGATTGCCGAGGCAGTAATTGCTTGAGATTACTATTAAAGCGTCCCGCCCATAAAGTTTCCGTTTCGATTTCGTTGCGAAATATTGTCAAATATCCAAGATTTTGTTGCCGATAAAACAGAGGCATTACCAGCAGACTGCGGATCCGCGTGGGCCGGAAATCGGGGGTAAAACAGTTAAGGTGGATGGGTTTATAAATATCCGCGATCGCCCGGACGGAAACGGCATGAGATTGTTCTAAATTCCGGCTGGAATTGGCGGTTTTAATCCAGTCTTTCCACAGGGGATGTTCTTCTAGGATGTCTGAGAATTCAGACCTGACTGGAAGCGGTTGTTCCCCAACGGTAAACAGTTGACTGATTGAGTTGTCCAGGTTACCCATCATGGAATTGTGTTTCGCGCCGATGTAGAGCCGGCCCCCCGATCCATTGAGGGCGGTGACAGTGGCTTCTAGTGCCGCATGGACCTCGATGCTGGGTTGAGCGTGGAGTAACCCGGCCACCTGATTGATCGTCGCTTCTCGGGCTTGCTTTTGCTGGGTGGCTTGCAAAAGGGTGGCCTGGGCGATCGCGATCGACACCTGATCCGCCAATAATTGCACCAACTGCAAATCATCTTCAGAAATCGGGCGGGTTTCTACATGATGGGAGACAATCAGACCCCAGAGTTCCTGATGATGGAGGATAGGGACCACCACAGAGGAGTTGATTCCCATTGCTCTGAGGTAGGTCAAATGACACTCATCCACAGGGCGATAGCGGATGCTGTTTCCCACCTCCAAAGATTCAGCCGAGGCATATTCCCGGGAACTGACCCCGATTTGCTGCTTGGCAACATCTACGATGGAACTGACCCGTTCTTTGGTAAACCGTTCTCTAGCTCGTTCGGGAATATCATCAGCGGGAAAATTTAATCCTTTGAGGGAGGGAAGGCGATTTTCATGAATGGACTCGGCAATCACTTTCCCACTACTATCGGGATTGAATTGATAGACCATGACGCGATCAGTTCCTAATAGGGACCGAATTTCCGCAGCCGTAGCCGTGAGAATTTCCTCTAAATCCAGAGATTGGCGAATCCGGTTGAGCATTCGATGCAACAACACTTCGCGATCTAATCTCTGTTGGACGGGTTGTGCGGTATTTGTATTATTATTGTTGATTGTCATAAAAAATGTGCTGTCTTCCAATCCAGATGTTTTTACCTCGGGAAGGTCCAAAACCCTCCGTCTTCCCACTAAATTAGATTTTAAGGCTCTCGAAAAATTACAGGGTTTGAGCGGCACAAATCCCGTTTCTCTACACCCACTCGAATTATTTCGTCGCCTTATGAGTGCCAGTCGGCCATACCCCCCTCGAACGAGACAGGGCTGGATGCCTCATCTTTAGGTAGCTAAACCACTCTAGTCTTTAACTGACTCAGTGATCGATGAGGATCGACATCAGCTATAACTCCCCTGGATGAGTTTCTAGCACAGAGCCTCGGGTTTAGCTCCTGTTCTCCCGGTGGCGGGTCCGATCGCCAAAAACCCCATTTTGATGCCTTTGTCAACATGATATCAATAAAATCTTAATATATTCCAGCGTTGTAGAGTTGCAATGACTTATCATCCTGTTCCCTCATCCTCCCCTGTTGACAAAAATTTAATTTTACGATATAATAAAATTATTTTCAAATTTTCAAATAAATTCAGGTTTTGAATTCTACAGTTTTGGCACAAGGGAAAATTTTATCTGTAGAGAGTGGGTTTCCCTTGTCCCAAAACCGGATTTCTTTCCTGGAGGCGATCGCACCCCCGATAATTTTTATATGTTGTGTATAGCTTCCCATCGCCCCCTTTGAAAACCCCCGAGGGAATCAACTCAGGGTTCCCAAATTGCCCAATTAACTGGACTCTTTTTCCTGAAGGCGTCCTCGGATTTCTTCCCGAACACTCATCAACATCTGGCCGAGATGATTTGGACCCGTGCGATCGGCACCACAGCCCCAGAAATAATCCGTCGGGGAATCCTCAACAATGGTAAGGTCCTCCGTCGCCAGAAGAATCGCCTGGATATCTAAATGGGTCAAAAACTTCGTTAATACCGCTTCTCGCATAATCCCAAGTTTGACCCAATCCCAGTTTGAGCGAGCGGTACGAGAGGGATCGCGTCCTAATTTCGCCGCTTCATCCGGAGTCGGAGCATTTCGGATTTCAGTAATAATCGACTCATCCTCTACCCCAATAAATTTATGAGCTTGATAATAATGCTCGACTGTCGGCCAATGCAGGCCCTTTCTCCGAATTCCGTGGAGGGAAAAATTAGAAAAACAGCCGTAGGGTTCGTCAACTTTGTAAAAGTAAATTGTCATCTCTATAGTTTAGTTTATTTACGCATGAACAATTTCGCTATTTACTAAATATACGATCATCTCAATCCCTTGAACCCGGCTCCCCCTCATTAATTCTATTGTCTATCCAGTGAAAGCTGCGCCCTAGGGCATCGGGACCGGATGCTAGAGCGACCCTTGAAATGATTTATGCCCTCACCCCAATGCCCCTCTCCCAAAACATCCGGCAAGGAGCAGCCGTCAAGGGCATAAATCATTTAGGATTGCTATAGTCCAGGGGTACTTCATGGGTTAGAAACTCGGTTTCTTGTCCTACAGATTTAATTCTGTACCCATGGGTGAGAGGATTGGTCTAAACCTGACTATCCCCCGAAACCGGGAATCAGGTTTTTCTTGAGACGGTCGATCGCCTTGTTGGCAATATCGGCATAACTGGTTTCCCCACACAATACCTCCACCATGCGCTGGGTCGCACTGGGTCGCTTAATCCCTACTTTATAAGCAATTTTGGGAATTTTGTAGAATAAACCTGAGACGCGGGAGGCCCAAACCATTTGTCCTCCCCATTCCTCATTCATCACCTGAGTGTATTGTTCTAGGGCGTTGCTGGAACCGGCGAGGGCGGCATCAATGGACTCTGCCGCCTTGACGCCACTAAACATAGAGGGCCGAATTCCCTCAGCGGTTAAGGGGTCAACGACGCAGGCAGCTTCTCCGGCGAGGATGGCATTCTGGGTGTGGAGTTTTTGCTCTTTTTCCCATAAGCAGAGAAAATCCTGATGCACTTGGGTGGAGAGGGGGAACCCATTGGCTTGGGCATATTGGGTTAAGATTTGGTCGAGATTTTCTTTGGTGTTGCCTTGTAAGTTAGCAATGCTGAGGGTGCAACCATCAGCTTTGGGGAAGTTCCAGATGTAGCCTTTTTTGATGCGACCAAAATCAAATTGGATCAGGGGATTGGGATTGTTTGAGGTAATTTCGACGGCGGCGGCAGGTTGCCGATCGCGTTCTTTAAAGCCCAGCATTTTAGCCATTGGACCTTTGGCACCATCGGCGGCGATCAGATATTTGGCTTCTAGGGTTTCCGTGGCGGTGGTGACTTGCCAGCGATCGCCTTTAAAAGCAATTTGAGTCACCGCACTATTGTCTCGAACTTCGGCCCCTTGTTGTTTAGCTTTGTCGATCAGGAATTGGTCAAAAATATCCCGGCGGACCATCCACATGGGTTCGGGAGTTTCTAGTTGCACCTCTACTGGGTCCTCTCCCTGCCAGGTGTAGCGGAGGCGATCGACTTTCATGGAAATCGCCGGAGTAAAGTCAAAGTCAAACCATTGGGCGATCGCCGGAGAGACACCGCCTCCACAGGGTTTATATCGCGGCAAAGATTCTTTTTCTAGGACTAAAACCGATCGCCCTCGTTTTGCTAAATGATAGGCGGCACTTCCGCCAGCGGGACCCGCTCCTACAATAATGCAGTCAAACATAATGATTGAATTTTCACGTCTCAATTGAATTGATTTTACGGCACGCCCTGGGCGCAAGCACCTCTGTCTGATGACAGAGGACGACCCGGGCATCCTTGACAAACTGTAACGAATAGATGCCAGAAAAACCCAGATAACCTGAAGAATTATCTGGGTTTTTCAGTTAATTACAAACTCGCTAGGCTATAGAAAACGGTCAGAAAAATTAGACAGTGGTGATGTCTTTTTCCTTAGCCGCCAGCACTTCGTCGATTTTTGCAACGTATTTATCCGTCATTTTTTGAATGTCATCTTGCAAAGATCTCGATTCATCTTGGGAGATGTCGCTATTTTTTTCCTGCTTGCGGACTGAATCAATCCCATCCCGGCGAGCATTGCGAATAGCAACCTTACCTTCTTCCGCATATTTTCCGGCAACTTTCACCAGTTCCAGACGGCGATCGCTGGTTAATTGGGGAATGTTCAACCGAATAATTGCCCCATCATTGTTCGGAGTTAAGCCCAAATCCGAGGTTAAAATTGCTTTTTCGATGACAGCCAAACTGCCACGATCAAACGGTTGAATTGAAATCGTACTCGCATCGGGGGTATTGATGCTCGCTAACGATTTCAGCGCAGTGGGCGTTCCGTAATATTCAACCATGATTTTATCCAGCAAAGAGGTATTCGCTCTGCCGGTGCGAATGGTATTAAAAGAGCGTTGAGTCGCCTCAACGGCTCTTTTCATCAGATCTTCTACTTCAGCTAACTTCACAAAAACCTCCCACAATCGTTCCGACGTTTTCTCCCAAGACCGCTCGGCGGATGTTACCCGGTACCGAGAGGTCAAATACTATGATAGGGATATTATTGTCTTTGCACAGGGCGATCGCGGTACTATCCATCACCCGTAAATCGTGCGTTAAAACATGGCCATAAGTCAGACTGTTAAATCGTTTCGCATTGGGGTTCAGATGAGGGTCACTATCATAAATCCCATCAACTTTAGTCGCCTTAAAGATCACTTCTGCATTGATTTCTGCGGCTCTGAGGGCGGCGGTGGTATCCGTGGTAAAGAAGGGATTTCCCGATCCAGCCCCAAAAATAACCACCCGTTTTTTTTCTAGGTGGCGAATCGCACGACGACGAATATAGGGTTCGGCAACTTCCTGCATGGCGATCGCGGTTTGTACCCGCGTCGGGATGCCCATGCGTTCCAGAGAATCCTGTAACGTCATGGCATTCATCACCGTGGCGATCATGCCAATGTAGTCAGCAGTCGCGCGATCCATGCCTGCTGCTGCTCCTTTAACTCCGCGAAAAATGTTACCGCCACCGACAACAACTGCCACTTCTACGCCATCAGCAATCAAATCTGCCAACTGTTGCGCGATTTGCTCAACCACGATGGGATCGATACCGTAATTTAGGTCACCCATCAATGCTTCGCCACTCAGCTTTAGTAAGACTCGCTGGTACACTGTCCCCATCAGCTCTCTGTTTTCCCAACTGTATTTGTCTCCCCCATAAGATAGCAGGATGTCGGCATTTTTCCACGCATTCCATCAGAAATCATCCCCGGGTTGTCTGGGGAGTCGCTGAAATGCCTTGAATAGGGGTCCATTCTGGGGTCTAGGGTCTAGGGTCCTTGGACGGTAACGGCAGTCAGGGGCAGTAATGGTTTAGGGTCCTTTCTCAGAGTAATGGCGATCGCCGAGCATTCGATTCCCATTTGAGGGAACCGCCGATTGCTTCTGTAGACTCTATGGCGATGGTTTCCCCGGATAGCAAGGATGCGATCGCCTTTCTCAAGTAAGAAACCTGCACCTCTTCTGGGCGATCGGGACAATCATCAATCCCGCCTCTATAGCGCAGAATCCCCTCCCCATCCAGCAAAAACACCTCTGGGGTCTTGTTTGCCCCAAAACAATGGGCCACATCCTGGGTGGCATCGCGCAGATAGGGAAAATTCAGGTCCCTTTCCTGGGCGAAGGACTTCATCTGTTCAAAGCTATCTTCAGGATATTGGTTAGCATCGTTGGAGTTAATCCCAATCAGGGTAAAGCCTTGGCTGTTAAAATCCGTCTGGATCTGTTTGAGGCGATCGAGATATGATTGGACATAAGGACAGTGATTGCCTAAGAAAATTACGCCCACTCCCCGATACTCTTCCAAATACCGGGCTAAGTGGTGAACGCGATCGTCTATTCCCGGCAATTCAAAATCCGGGGCATGGCTTCCGATAGCAGTCCCTATCATTTCCATAAAACTGAATTCTCTGTGGTGTGGACTGAGCAGTTGAACAATCGTTAGCGGGGAATACTGTCCTGGCATTTTCCCGACAAGTTGGGTAGTTTACCGAGAATCGGCGTAAAGCCCCCGGATTTATCCGTGGGGATATGAGCCGACCGTGTTAAAATAGTAAAAGCGAGTAAGAATAATCATCTGCGTGATTATTGCATTCTAGTCTTCGGTGAAATTCCGGCACAGTAAGTCACTA
>NZ_JAFLQW010000166.1 GCF_017313335.1 Phormidium pseudopriestleyi FRX01
AACGATCGCGCCATTCCCGCCAGTTCCTGAATGGGCAAATTTTCATCCAGATTTTGCTCCAAATCTCCATGAGCTAAGGTGGCAGCAGTTTGACTGAGAATCACAATAGGACGAACAATCCGCTGAGTCAACCAGGTCCCGAGGGCCACTGCCCCCATGATGGCTAACACTCCCAACCCCATGCTCTGTTTAAAAGATTTATACAATGGTCCCATTAAATCCGCTTCCGGGATAACCGTTATAATCCTCCAATTCAGCCCATTTTCTCCATTTTTATAGGGCAAACTATGAGCAAAATAATGTTGTCCTTGCTCTATAAAATGCCAGCTATAGAGTGGATCTATTTGACTCCCATTCAAAAGACTTGAAAGCACATATTCACTGGTGGCACGGACCAAAGGATGAGAACTTTCCCGCGCCCATTTCCGATGAATCACTCCCTGGTAACTTTTACTAATCGGAGATTCCCCGGTGGAACTAGCAATTAATTTTCCATCGGGTTCTATGATAAAAATAACCCCCGACTCTCCTAATTTAATTTTTTGTAAAAACTGATTAACTTGGCTCAGGGGTAAATTAATTCCAAAAACTCCGGTCAAGGTTTGAGTAATCGGGTCCCTAAGCGGCCAACTCGCATTAATGGCTAACTCTTGGCTATCCCACCGTTGAAAGGTAGGCGTCCAGGTTGGTGCTTGTTGCTGTTTGGCAGCGAGATACCAGGGACGTTCTCGAACATCCCAATCCGATGGAAGTTTTTCGGTTTGTCGCGGCTCTAGGCTAGGTTGTCCGTGAGAATCAATGGTGTATTGATTCAGAGTCTGACCCTCGATATGATTAATCACCCCCAGGGTCTTTTGACCCTGAATATTACTAGCAATTCTGACATCCCCTTGTTCGTTCCCATAGAGAATAGAGGGAATCTGATGGAAGCTGAAAATTTCCCAGATTAACTGGCGTTCTATCTCGTCTAAATTCTGCGGATCTAGGCGCTCCAACTGAACGGCATTAACATTACTTCGGTTAATTTGTTCCGCTAGAGAGAGATAGTTGTTCAAGTACAAATCCACTCTGTCCCGGGCTTTCGTAATTAACTGATGGGCCACCAAACTGATCGCCTCATGACTGCGATACAAAAATAGAGAATTGGTCACTCCTACGGTAAAGACTAGCAGCAGAACCAGGGTTACATTTAAGAGGACTTGCAGCGGGATTCTCAATCGATATCTTGAAAAGATAACTCCCATAGCCAGTTAGAAAACACTAAAGAACTCAAGAAAAAATATGAACGGGGAAAATTTATTCACCATGAACCCTTGGCTGGGTGGCTTTTCTCTGCCTACCCTAGAGATCAGGAGTCTGATTCTACTTCTGTCATTTAGTTTACCCGATTTTGATTCGTAATCGTCTAAAATCGCCTAATATAGTGAATAACGACATGGATATAGGAGTTTAAAAGTGCCTAAAGAGCCGGATAAGGATACCCAAACTCAGACCCTTCAGGATAGCACAAATCCAGGGAGCCAAATCACTAAATTAGCCCCGGGCCCTCACGGTCGTCCGATCGCCGCAAATAATAACCCCGCCAAGGAATCTGAGTTAATGGGTTATCTGGATTAAGGGATTACAAACGCTTCTGAATCGGTCAATCGATGGGCATCATTAACCCTTTCGCCGAAATGAGCGCTTCACCACCCCTATCTTCCCGCTCTGATCGGGGTGGAAACGGGCGCTGAAGTCCGGTTTTTCTGGGACTGGCTTGATCATCAAGCTTTAAAGGGTTTAATGGCAAAATCTCCCAGGGTCACGGTATAGCTAGAACGCACTTGGGCGATCGCAAAACCCATAATCACCTCACAAGCAACTGCCACCGTGAGCGTGACTAAATTTCTCGCCAACGGATAATCGCAAATATCATCCTGAACTGGGGAAGGAATGCGATACACTTCGTTCCAAATAATTTCCGCATAATCCGTCGCGAGTCCTACATGAAGACAGGGGATTTCCTCAGTGGCACAGCAATCCGCCACTGCTTTTCGAGACCCACTATTGTCAAAGGTATCGATGACTAAGCCGGTTTGATTCCCGATGAGTTTACTGGCATTTTCAGCGGTCAATTCTTTAGCCTGGGCGTCAATTTTAATTCCAACCGCCCGATAGAGACTGTTAGCTAAAATCTTAGCTTTAAATGCGCCAATATCTGAACGATAGTAAGGCTGGGTAGAAAGATTGCGCTCCTCAATGCGATCGCGATCAATGACCATCAGCCGTTGTAAGCCACTGCGGGCTAAACTTTCAGTCAGATTCGCACCCAAAGCACCCGCCCCACAAATGGTCACCGGAAATCCCTGGAGTTTCGCCATGACGGACGGTGTTCTATAGAGTTGTTCGTGAAAATAAATCGACATTTTTCTGGGTAAGTCTACAAAAAACATTTGAGAAAGATTACTCTAACCCTTCATCTTGATTTTCAATCACTCCAATCAGGGATTGCAAATCAAAATCGCGGTCTCTTCCGCTCAAACAAATCCCGGAACTGAACACGGTTAAATCTTGTTTAAAAATCGCCGAAGTATGCTGTTCCCCGGTCCGGGTAGTCCAGTTAACAGTCCAATATTCATCCCCACTTTCCTGAAAACTCTGTAACTCACCTCCGCCCATTTTTAACGCCGATTGCAACCGTTTTTCATCCTGGTAATGCTGCCAATTTGGATTAAATTCGGCTATTTTTCCGCAGACTTGTTCGTAAACCGTTCGCATTTCTGGAGTCAGTCCTTTAAAACTCAAGTCTTTGGGCTGAGTTAAGCGCTTTAACTCGGTTCTAAGCTGTTCCGTGGGCAGTGGGTCGGCACGGCGATCGCACTCTTCAAACCAGCCATTTTTGCCATCCCAACGCACTACTACGGGGTCAAACTTGCCCCCTTCTTCCACCAAATGAACGACCACAGGTTTGACCGTTCCCGTGCGCTGAATCCAGTCTGATTCATTCATCGGATAAGCCAACCAAGTTTGACCGCGCAGGGGATAAGCTAACCACAACCGCGCTTGGGGAAATTGTTCCAAATATTCGGCAATTTGCATGAAATCTGCCGGTTCAACAAGCTGGGCTTTTCCAGGGGCGATCGCCTCAAAAATTCCCCAGCCTTCAAACCCTCTGGGCTCAATCTCAAAGGTATAAATTATCCCCGCCATCCGCAGTCGGACTCGCCCCCCCTGCACCGCTGGGGCAAGAAACTGTTTTCCCTGCAAATCAGCCTCTTGAATCGCCAATTCTTTGAGCAGGTGACGAATATTTTTCATCGGCTTTTCTCCTGAACCAATTGGCTTCATTTTTCCGGAATTTTTACTAGATGTATAACCTTATAGAGAGCGAGACGCTCCCACGCCTTTATCTATTTCGTTGAGGTTCGGTTTATCCCAGGACCAGATATTCCGGTGGCACTTCATCCACGAGCCAAACCCCATTATCGGAGCAGTAAAATAAATGCCCAGCTTGGTGCATTTCGGCAGCTTTAATGGTGAACACTACAGGTTTACCCTGACGCATTCCCACTTGTCTAGCAGTGTCAATATCAGGGGATAAATGAACATGATGGCGCGCTCTTTTTTGTAATCCCTGGGCCAAAATAGACTCAACCGCTTGATGTCCCGTGCCATGATAGAGAATATCCGGGGGACAACGGGGTTCGAGTTGCAAATCTATGGGAATACTATGCCCTTGATTTGCCCGAATTCGAGTGCCGGTGGAATCGAAGGAAAAGCGCTGTTTATTGCTTGTTTCAACCACTAAATTCAGTTCTGAACGGGTGAGGGGGAACTGGTGCGCTTGTGCGGCTGCTAATAAGGCTTCCACCGCAACCCACCCCCCGGGTTCCAGTTCTAATCCGATTTCCCCGGGATTGTGTCTTAAGTGATAGCTGAGATATTTACTGATTTTAATCAATTGAGAATTTTGGGTCATCAAAGTTTCTAGATTTAATGGCTGAATCAAAGGTTGATATAGCGCGTTTTGCAGGAGGTGAATAATTTAAAAAGGGAGGGGGAGCATCTTGCTCCCGAATACTGATAGGGAGCAAGATGCTCCCACTCCTGAATTCTATTGTCATCATGATTTAGACTGGCTATAGATGCGCTCTAATGGGGATAGAGATATCCCTGCCCTTCTTTTAAACAAAAGGATGGGTAAATTCAGAGATTAAGTCAATTCTACCTTTTCGTAAGACAGCCGGGTCCAGTCGTTCTGTTGTGTTACAAGTCATTAAAAACACCAGCTTTTGTTGAGCTTTGATTCCCTCCGTATCTAAGACGCTTTGATATAAAGTACCATCGAGTAAGCTGAGGATATGTTCAGTTTTATTGCTGCGTTGAGCGGCTGCGCTTCCCCGGTCTTGGGCGAGGTTATCTGCTTCATTAATAATGATGCAAATTTTTTCTAAATAACTGGGGGGAACAAAATTTTCTACGGCATCATGGTCGAGAATAAAAATCACATATCCCAATGGGACTAGAATTTCTTTGGCAACGGCTTGGGTCCAAGCTGTTTTGCCGGTTCCCGGTGCGCCATGAACCAGGACTGCGAGTTGCGGTTGGGTAAAGATGGCTTCTTGGACGCGATCGGTAAAGCTTTGAATATCGGCAGGAAAGGTGCGAATGGGGAATTCGCTATGAACTTGACCGACACGGCTTTGATAGCCACTGAGCATGACTGCTAGATTGTAGGTGGCTTTGTTAATGAGCGATCGCAAGTCGTTGGCAATCAGAGTATATTGAAATTGATTGCGGCCAATATTTTGAATGCGCCCGAGGTGGTCGATTTGTAGCCAAATGTCCTGTTTTTTCCAATAGGCATAAACGGTCCCGATTATTTCAATACGCTCCCAAGTGGAAAACCGCTCGATGGGATAATAAAAATGCCGGTCTTGGTAATATTGGGTAATCAAATCGGGCCGACCCAAGAGGTCGAGAACTTTGAAAATGGTAATCTCTTGGAGGCGTTTGAGGACGTAATCAATTGGGATGCTGTCCCGGCTGACGAATTGCACCACGGGGGTTTCTGCGGCCAGCATATCGGCGGTGCGATAATTGGGTCCAGCGGGTGCGGGAGTAATGTAATCCCAAAACTCGTTGAAATCTCCTCGGGTGTATTCGGAAAAAACATTTAAAATATTGGCCCACCAGGTGAAATTTTGACGACCTAATGCATCGGCAATATCACTACTAACATCTAAGGTTTTGTGGGCCAATTCCCCTGGGTCTTTAGAGGCGAGATGGAAAAAATAACTCCAATCAAATTCCCGGGATAAGGGTCGCCAACCTGCTCCCAGTAATCCCCGGTCTTGATTGGAGTTGCGATCGCGAAGCTCGTTTCCGTTGTCAAAGTTGCCAAATGCCATAATTTAAGTGAGTTTTGATGGCCTAACTAAATTGAAAGTTTGCACTGAGCTTTTAATGAGTTGGAAAATTTAGCCCTTTATTGAAAATAAGGGGGGACGGTTAGTTGCTGTTTATCGAAATGAGGGTGTTGCTACATTGGGGCAAAGTTATTACGGCAAAATTACTGAAATGAAGATGATGTTTTTCATAAAGTCCCTACGGATAGAATGTTAACAAAAATGGGGGGCGATCGCTGAGTTAATGACCCGGGAGATTTCCCCGGGGTCTCCTCCTGGGAATTGTAATAGGTTCCCTGGGTCCGAACCCTCCATTGGCAGCATGGCGATCGCATGGCTTTCGATGGGGACTGATGTCAGGAGCAAACCCCCTCGGGGTAGATCTCTACAGGGAAGGCGATCGCCCCCATTTCAAGTTTATGGCAATTTAAAAAGTTAGGCTTTTGATACTAGCATAATACAGGTATGTTACATTCTTGTCAAGAGGGGAAAAAATTTTTGTGAGCGGGTCTCTATCCCGAGTCTAAATGAATCGGACAATTCCACACAGGAGTGAGAGCAAGATGCTCCAACGGATTAATTTTAGGCTCAGAATGATTTAGATCCTCTCTATCTAGGGTCTGGGGGTATGAGGAGGGGTAGAGATCCGGTGTTGATCTGAAATCTCCCATTACAGGTTGTTCATCCTTCTGTTGGCCCTTATTCTGAATCTAAGGGTTCTGAAGTAGGATAGGCAGGCTATATAGCGGTTCGGTGGCCTCATTCGCGTACAGATATTTAGAGGAGTGCGTAAAGCCCTCGCCCGGGCTTCGCTACGCGAACGCACTCCAAAAATGTACCTCATGACTGTGGGAAAGGCTATAGTAAAAGAAGGAAGCCACCCAGGATAAAATCGAGGGGTTCTATTATGCAATTAGCCGATTCAGAGATTGATTTATTTTACCATCTATACTATTCTCTTTTAATTTATGTGAATCAAAAAATTGGTCTTTTTGCAGGCATTTGTGGTTCAGAGGAAATGACAGAACTGACGCATTTACAGGTGAATGAACTCCGTCAGCGACTCTATGCCTACCCCTATATTTTTGAATTATTTGCCGAAGAAAATCCCTTAAAATTCTCTCCAGATTTACTCCAAATTGTTTTCAGTTGGCAGAATTTTATTTCGGGGAGATTTTATATTTATAGTTATCAAGAAAATTATGCTGTGTTGATTGCCGATCGCCCTCCGAGTAAAGCCTACGGGGTGTTAGCCTTAGATTGTCCCTTTCCGGAACTGGTCGGGAGTGTTTTGCCGGTGATGGTGGAAACGGTACTCTTACCCTTTAAAAACAAAATTATTTACGATGGCACTTTACAAGCCTATCCCTTTTATTTAGGCTTGAGCATTAAAGGGAGTCTCACTGAAACCTATCATCATGCCGTCGAAAAATTTGGAATTATCGACTCTTTGACCAAATTGGAGGCAAAGCCAGAAGCCCCATCACCTCAGTCCGAGGATGAACTCGGCCCCCTGAGCGATGGTGAACGGCTAAAATTTTATCTCCAGAGTGAAGAGAATCGAAAAAAATATGAAGTTCAAATTCAAGAATTAGTTAAAAAAACTATCGATTTAAAAGTTATCTATTACCAAGAAATGGGGAGGTTGTATGCAGAAGTTTATCTGGAGCGTTGGCGAGAAATTGGGATAAAAAAGGGCTGGATTGCCCTGTTTGAAGAAATGCCGATCGCCAGCGGTGGCACGAAAGCCGAAGTGGAGGGAATTTTAAAGAAAATTATCCCTGCCGATCGCCGAAAATTCGTCTATATTTTTCGCCTCAAACCCGGCGATCGATAAAATCAGGGGGACTCGCACCCTTTTCCCCCTCAGCTTGGACTGGAAAGCTCTTCACCCACTGACTCCCTACATCGAAGGGCATAAACTAGGAACAAATTAGGGTGCTGCAGGGTTAGACATCGATTAGAATCACCGTCTGGTGAACATTAAGATTTTCTACGGGACTCCCGAGGTGGCCCCACGAATGGCAAATCAACGAATCATCAAAAACAACAAATTGAGTTTACAAGTACGGCAGATTTACCGATGGATGGGAATTTCCATCATGATGTTGGCTGCGGTTTGCCTAGCCATCCCCGGGCGATCGCAAGACTCTGCCGGGGTGATGCGCTTGATGCAAACCAATCAGTGCCAAGCCTGTATTCTGACCGGTGCCAACCTGAGTAATACTGACCTCACGGGTGCGGATCTGAGTGGTTCTAACCTCACCAGTGCCAATCTCCTAGGGTCCGATTTGAGAGGGGCCAATCTGACCGGCGTCAACCTCACGGGAGCCAACTTACAAAGTGTCAATCTTCGCGGGGCCAATCTGACCGGCGTCAACCTCACTGGGGCCAATTTATCTCGGAGTCAGCTCGTGGGTGCAGTTTTATTTTTAATTAACCTCGCGAATGCAGATTTGTCCGAAGCCAATTTAAGCGGGACGGATCTCAGCCGCATCTACATTGAGCAAGCGAACCTGAATGGTGCACAACTGCAGGGGAGCAATCTCACCGGTGCCGAACTCTTCGGGGTGACCCTCAACAATGCCAACCTCAGTGGTGCGATTCTCAATAGTGCCAATCTCAGTGGAGCCAGTGCGCGGCAAGCGTTCCTGCAAGGAACACAGATGCAAGGAACCAGTCTCAGAAATGCTAACCTGAGCAGAAGTAACTTGCGAGGAGCTTTGTTAACCCAGGCGGACCTCTCCGGTGCGGATTTATGGAATGCCGATATGCATGGGGTCGTTCTCAATGACGCGATTTTGATTAATACTCAGCTCAGAAATGTCCAGCTTCAGGGAGCGAGTTTAGAGGGGACAATTCTCTCTGGTGCGGACCTAGAGGGGGCTATTCTCACCGGGGCAACCTTCCGCAATGTCCAACTCACTGGCACTAATCTGCGAGGGGCGGATCTCACTCAGATTGAGATTGAGAATGTCGATTTTACCCAAGGGATAATTTGTGACGCTATTTTACCCGATGGCAGAACAGCCCGGTGCCGCTAACTGGAGTAGTAGAGTAGGGTGGGCTTTTTCCCACCCTACAGTTGCCTGATTCTCACCCACCACCACCTTCCCACTACCACCTTGATAGGGCTAGTTTCTTGTAGGGGCGCAAGCATTGCGCCCCTACTATAAATACACCTTGACAGGCGTCGGGTTTCTCTCTAGGGCCCAGGGAGCGCGGGGACCAAGGCCCGGACTCGGGTATTTTGGAGTCAGGGCAATCCCTGGGGTAGAAATTTGTTCGGTTGACTGTTAAAATAATCGGCTATGAAGATTTTTGAGTTGAATTGAACGACCAAAACCAAGAGTCAGGGATTAGAAATCAAATGTTAATTTTATGGGACAGAGCTTGAACTGAAGGGTGATTGAAGCCTACCCAGTCATGACTCTGATTGTAGACCTGTAGCCAATCGGTATCAACCGGGTGGGATGAGGTCTAAACTTGTTGAAATTCAGATCCTTACCGGCAGTTGAGGCAGCTTTTCTAAACTGGATTCTCTGGGGAGGAAAGCACGGGAGGTAACTTATAACCGGGCAGTGATTCCGAGAAGAGATGACCATTGACGGTTGATTGCCTCGGGTCCGGGTTAGAATTCAGAGAATCTCGGGTAATCTAAATAGGGTCAATTTGCCTAGTAAAAATAGTAAAAAAAGGGGTCAGTAGAAGCGATCGCCGAATTGAATTAATAGTCAATTGTAGCCCAAATCACTGTTTTAGAGCAGTGGGATGGGGTATCTCTAGGGGGTAAATCTATAAACAATGTCAACCCACTTAGGATGTTTTAACAGCCGAACCCAGAAGGCTCTTAAAGCCCAGAAAATAGCAACTCAGAGGCAGTCCCTCCGGTGGTTGATATTCAAACCCCACCCTTTGATGGATCCGCTGCTCCTCGGGGAATTGAATCGTCCAAAGCGAGTCAAGTCTTTGGCAATACCCGAGGATATTTCCCCGCAACTGCATCGAACTGGAAAGTGGCAGGACTTGATCCTTGGCGAGATATCTGGAATTTCATTCCTGAAGTCTGGAGGAACCAAGTCAAAAACCGATCAATTTTTAGTTGAAAACCGGGTAAACTATTTCCAAGGGCGATACGCTCCCGAAGCATCCTAGACTATTCACTCCTATTCAGGGAACTTTTACCTCGGCGATCGCGGCTTAAATATCCAAGACCGGCGCTTTTAATCTGGCCAATCTTAGAGGGGTTTAACCGTGATAAAAACCAGATTTCCGGGAGCGTCAAAGTCCGCCAAGAATAACCCTAGAGAAGTTCATTATTCAGGTTATGCTCACCTCCCGTAAGGTCAACTTAATTGGTGCTTGTCTGGGATTCGTAACCGTGGGTTTCGGAGCCTTCAGTAATCCCACGATTAATCCAGAAAGCCACACTTGCCCAGATGTCCAAACCATTGGAGGTCAGATTTGCCGGGGACAAGTTCCCAAAGAAATGCCGGAAGAAGCCTGGGGTCAATTTGGAGCCGTTGCTTATCAAGCAGCCGCAGAAGTGATGCGTTCCAATAATTCTGAACCGCAACCTTTAACCGAGACTCAAAAACAATATTTACGCCCCCATTTTGGCGATTTAGTTGATCGGGTAGAAGTAGTTTATAATGCTACTTTAATGGAAGATTGGGTGGCGGCAAGTTTCAAAATTAATGTCGGTGAATCCAACGCTCAAGTTTATGGAAACACCATTTATATTAAGAAGGAGATGAACGAAAAGGACTTTGAGCAACTTGTCCTGCTCTCCCACGAACTCATTCACTGCCAGCAGCACGAACAACTCGGCAGCTTAGGAAATTTTGGCTATCATTATTTCAAGGAATATAAGAAAGCCGGAGAAAACTACAGAAATAATCAATTGGAAGTAGAAGCCTTCGATTTTGAGAAAGAATTTGCGGAATCGTTGTCCAAGAAAATGCCCGGATCTTACCGTCCACGATAATCCCAGTGGCAACGGCTAAATTTTCAACCCGACAGAGGGGATGCTGGCGACAAACAGAGGCACTTACAGGGTAGTCAGTCCCGAGGGTTTAATGCTATCGTGGAAGGAACAAATGGTCAGCTTAAACATCATCCCAACTCAAGACAATCCACTCGCACAAGCAGAAATTATGATTCGATTTAAACTTGCTCCGGCCCTCAGTTTAGCGTTAACCTTGGCGATTACTTCCATCCTCGCTGCGGCACAACCCATGTTTGCCCTGTCTAATCTGAGTCAACCCGTCCCCCAAGTGACGCAAATTGCTCCATCTGGGGCGATCGCCACTCCGCTACATCCGAGTCTGCTGTCTCAAGTTTCCGGCAACTTAGCATCAGTATGGATGACTCCGGAAATCCGCCATCAGGGGACCTTAATTGCTCAGGGGTCCGGAAGTGACCCGATCCGGGATGCCCTCGGATGCTCCTGCGCTATCTGCACCGGCCAGTCACAAATCGAAGTTTAGCACGGAAACGTCGCAGGGGAATCAGAGCGGTAAACTACCCAACGCTGACTGAGTACAGTACAGCGTGGGCCTTAAAAGCCTAATGTTTACCAGACTAAGTGTTTATTCACTACGTTAGAGGCAAGTGTTCAAGTTCTTACCTACGGATGCGTAGCTAGTCTGGAGCTACTAAAACTTAAAGATTAAACAGGCTTATTGGGTTAATCCAGTGTCTT
>NZ_JAFLQW010000567.1 GCF_017313335.1 Phormidium pseudopriestleyi FRX01
GAAAATATTCTGGTGGATGAATTCATGAATGTCTATTTGGTGGATTTTGGATTTGCTCATATTGGCGAGGGAGAAGTTGCGGTTAGTAGCATTGTTAAAGGGACTCTGGGGTTTATGCCACCGGAGCAATTATTTAATCGGGAACTGACTCCGGCATCGGATTTATATGGGGTAGGAGCTACTTTAATTTGTTTACTGACGGGGACAAAATCGATAGAAATTGGGGATTTAATTGACCCCAGCTATCGGATTCACTTTCAGAAACGGGTTCCTAAAATTAGCCTGGGTTGGATTCAATGGCTGGAAAAAATGGTGGAACCAAAGCCTAAAAATCGGTATGCGAATGCAGAAACCGCTCTGGAAGTGTTGACTCCCATTGAGATTAGTCGCACGCCTAAAGTGATTTCTAGTCATCAGTTGGTGCAGTTTCGCGCGACAAAGTTGGGAGAGTCGATTACCCAAACCATTTCGATTAAAAATCCGGTGCCGGGAACGATATTGACAGGGCGATGGAAATTTGCTCCGTATCGTAGAGATGGCTACTTTACTAAAAATAATCATCCCTGGATTAAAATTACCCCAGCCCGTTTTAAGGGGAATCAAGTTGAATTTACCATTACCGTCGATACCGGCAATTTGATGGCCGATCGCATTTATGATCGCGAACTATTATTACAGGCAAATTCAGACCAAAAATTATATCGAGTCGCCCTTAAAGTTAAAACTGCGCCGGAACCTGTAGAAGAGATAAAATTACCCTATCGTTGGCTAGGAATTTTGCTAGGTTTAGCCCTGAATACCGTCTGGACTCACCCTGTGAATGTGCTGGGAAATTGGATCGGATGGTTCAGTGATTCGGTGTGGGGAATTGTGGCTTTTCTGTTCCTGTTTCCCTGGACTGTGCTTTCGACCATTCGGGCGATCGCCAAGAATCCGGGTCCGGCTGCCACAGGTGCGATCGCCGGGAGTATCAGTAGTGCGGTGATTGCTGCTTTAAGTGCGATCGCCTTCGGAGTCGGGTCCATGCCTTGGACTCAAGCGGCACAGGAAGCGGCAGTCGCCTCTTCCCTTCTGGGTGCGTTAATCGGTGCTTATGCCGGTATTGGAACTGAGGAATTAATCAGCCGATTGCGGGCGATGAGAACAGCCAAAGACCTCTCCAAAACCCTTGCCGGGGCAGTCGCCGGGGGAATCTGTGGTGCATGGCCGATTGTGGATGCCACCCGTTCCCTTTCTAATGGTTGGGCTTGGCTAGGATGGATGATTTTAAGTATTTTAACAGGTATCGTGGCCGGTGCGGTCTTCGATGAAGTAGAAAATGCCAAAATCTTACCTAACCCTAAAATTAACCTCAAAATAAGCAACATTCCGACTTCTTTCTCCTGGGGAATTTCTCTGCTGACCGTGGGATTAGGAATGAGCTTGGGTTTAGCTTTAAATGGGGGAATTTTCTCTAATTATGTCGTGATTTTTCTCATTGGAGGAACCCTGATTACATTAGGGAAAATGATTTATCCTTATTGGAGGCGATCGCACCAAGTCCGGGAGTATCATGAGTCGAAAACGAAACGGATTCAACCGTAGCGATTTGAGGGGGAAGTATTATCATGTTGCTTCCCACGGATTAACCAAATCAATTCCACAATCCAAAAAGTCTCGGATGTTGCGAGTTGCTAATGTTGCCTGGTGAACTCGGCAAATGGCTGCAATTTGTGCATCAAATTGCGAAATGGGGCGACCGATCTGTTTGCGGTAAGCTGCTATTTGGGAATAAAGTTCAGCGGCTTCGTGATCGAATGCTAAAATTCGCGCTGGCAAGTAATGCTCAAAGACGATTGATGCTCCACCCTTGCATTTCTGTCGTCGCTGTCCTTCTGGGAGAATTTGAATACTGTAAAGAATTTCGGCTTGGGTAATGCTGCTTGTGTAAAGTGATGCACCGTTTTGGCTGGCTAACCATTCGCGGATGATGCTCGAACCCCTTGGCTGAATGAGTTCCGAAATCACGTTGGTATCGAGAATAATTTTCATAGTTCGCCAAACAGAGTTTCGTCAACTCGGATGGGTTCCCGTGGTGCGATCGGAATTTCGTTGGGTTCAATTTGGCTGAAGTATCGCTCAAAGACTGCAATCAGCCACTGGCCCTCGTTTTGGAAGTTTTCGGGTTGGAGTTCTGGCGCTGGTGTGGGAGGGGTGGGGTGCAGTTCGCGATCGAGAAGCTCGAACAGTTTTTGCTTGTCGGTGGGGTTGAGTTGATGAATGGCTGGCAAGAGTTCGTTGAGTCTCATGTCTGGCTCCTGGTGTGCTGTAACTATTTTACCTTCTGGAAACGTCATACGGAATTTCGCAATACTGATAAGTCTATAAAGGGGAATTTCTCTGCTGACCGTGGGATTAGGAATGAGCTTGGGTTTAGCTTTCAATGGGGCAATTTTATCTCATTATTGGATGAATTTATTAATAGTAGCCACTGCGATTCCATTAGATAAAATGATTTATCCTCATTGGGTGCGATCGCGCCAAGTCCGGGAGTATCATGAGTCGAAAACGAAACGGATTCAACCGTA
>NZ_JAFLQW010000194.1 GCF_017313335.1 Phormidium pseudopriestleyi FRX01
AACCCTGATTTTTCCCTCCTCCCATGACTGGGTAGAGGGACTCTGGTTGATTGCCTGTGGCGCATTCAAAAAAGGAGTCGTTGCCGATCGCCTGGGAATCTTCGTCACCCTCAGCTTTGAAAACGTCCAACGCGCAGGCAGCGGTGACCTCTGGTTGGCTACCATAGCCTATGGCTTGCAACTGTTTCTAGACTTTAGCGGTTACGTCGATATCGCCCGAGGCAGCGCCATCCTCCTCGGCTTCAACCTCCCCAAAAACTTCAACTTCCCCTACTTCAGTACCAGCATCGCCGACTTTTGGCGACGCTGGCATATCACCTTGGGAGATTGGCTGCGAAATTATCTATACTTTCCCCTAGGAGGGTCCCGAGTCGGATTAGCCCGCACCTCCCTCAACCTGATCATTGTCATGTTAATCGCCGGAATTTGGCATGGTGCCGCCTGGGGATTCATCCTCTGGGGTGCAGTCCACGGCATCGCCTTAGCAGTACATCGCCTCACCGATATACTTTCAAAACGAGTTGACTGGTTAAAACTCTGGTGGAAAAGCATCCCAGGTATTCTATTGGGTTGGTTTCTCACTCAAAGCCTAGTCTTTTTAGCCTGGATTCCTTTCCGCCTGCCCAACCTCCGAGAAGCCGGATGGGTGATGCAGCATTTCTGGGGACATACCGGAGACATCCAATTCACCGAAAAAGTCTATTTAGAAACCCTCGGTTTACAGCGCATTGAAGTCACCTTATTATTAGTCTTAATTTGGCTACTCATGACCCTCAGTTATGCCATGAATCGGGGATTGAAATTGCAGCTAAACTGGCCAATTAAAATTGCCTTAGTTCCCCTTTGTTTGTACGCCGTTTGGATTTTTGCCCCAGAAGGCGGCTTACCTTACATTTACTTTGATTTTTAGAAATTGCCCCGCACCCTAAAGGGTGGGGCTACAGGAACAAAGCCCGCACTTCGACCCTTCGACGGGGCTCAGGGCAGGCTTTACTCAGCACAGGCCTGCGCGGGCTAATTCAAAATCTAGCTTTAAAAGCTAGATTTTTTATTCCCCAGTTCGTAGTAACGCCTTCAGTCGTTCTTTTCCCCAGTTCGTAGTAACGCCTTCAGTCGTTCTGTTCCCCAGTTCGTAGTAACGACTTCAGTCGTTCTGTTCCCCAGTTCGTAGTAACGACTTCAGTCGTTCTGTTCCCCTATCAAATACGCTTTAAATAAAACCTGAACGGCAAACAGAGACAATCCATTCCCGGTAACTTTTTCAATTAACCCTCGCTTCTTCAAAGACTGTACCGCCTTCAAAAATTCAGCATCAGACAATGCCAACTCAGCCGGTTTTTGAAAAATATCCGATGCTTCCTGGTTCGCCAACCACCGAATCACCAGTTTTTCCGACTCCGACAACCGTTGATAATACCCTTGCAATTTGGATTCTAAGTCTCCAAGAAAGAGACTGGGATAGGATAAGAAGCGATCGACACTGCCATCAAATAAATCTTGAATCGTAGAAGCAATGATATTTAACCAGGAAGGGTTACCGCCATAAATCTGGATGAGTTCCCCCCATTTATCTGTATCAGTTAATCCTTTAGAGTTCAAGATTTCTAGCGCCGATTCTCCCAAACCTGGCAATTTTAAACTACGACAGTGACGATTTTCTCTTTCTAAGCTGGCGATTTCTGTCGGGGTTTCCCAAGTGAGGAGGAGGAAGCAACTCTGGTGAGGCGATCGGGCGATTTGTTCCCAGAATTTGCCATAATCTTGGCACTCAGGCAGATAAGTTCCGGCTAATTGCCCATCGGCAAAGAGTTCCTGAAGTTCATCGAGGATAATTAGGCAGGAGTGCGATCGCAAATAGTCAATCACAGAAGGAAGCTGGGTTTCTCCATTTGCCGATAAAAAATCAATTAATTGAGTTTTTAGGCATTGTAGCGTCAGAATATTGCTACAGTTGCGCCAGAGGATACAGTCAAAGTTATCTTGAATCTGTTCCACCAGTTCTCTAGCAAGGGCAGTTTTGCCCATTCCCGGCAACCCAAAGAGATTGACAATGCGGATTTTGTCGTGGAGTATCCAGTGTTTCAGGGTCGTTAGTTCATTGCTACGGTTGTCAACACGAATGATTTCCGGCGCTTCGGTGAAGTCATAGCGTTTTTCGGGTTTTTGGCTGGAGGTTGTGGAGTGCGATCGGTTTTTGGGGGCTTTTTTGGCTTTGCGATCGGGGCAAGGTTCATTACAAAAATTAATGTTCCCCCCAATATGTATATAATCAGAAACAAAATTTGAAATCTGAGAAAATTTAGCTTTTTCTATAAAAGCTCTAACATTCGATTTTTTAACATTTTCGCCCAATACATCGGATAGGAGTTTCCATAGTTCTGAAGCGACTCTTTTAGCATGGTCTTTCGTACAATGAAAATCCTCCGCAACCTGCTTGTATGTTTGATTTTCCAAGGTACCCTCTAATATAGTTCGTTGCAGGGAGTCGAGATGCTTGCCTGTCTTACCAAAAACCTGCTCGTCCGTCCATTCTATAACTTCTTGAATATCCATAAATATTAATTGATAGCATCATTTTAGCCAAGGATTGAAGTTACTTTATCACACCTTTTGCCACCTTTGCCACCAAACATCACTTTTTGTCACTCGATCAGAAGCGAAACTATTCAGGAATTTGCCACCAAATGCTACCTCATAGAGGTTGACGGGAGACAAATTGGGTTGCACTATAGTTAAGTGGACAGCAATTTTATAAGCTGGACAGCAACCCTCTAAATTCTGGGATGAAGTAAGGACGTTATAATTCTCCAGTTGTCTTATGCGTAAACAAATCCTCAGATCCTTAGCCCACCTCGTCAGATCCTTAATCCAATGGAATGGATAAAATCTTTAGTCGGGGTTAAAAACGACACCCTAACGGTTTTATTTTTTGGCAAAACCGGAGTGGGCAAAAGTAGCACCCTCAACGCCCTATTTCGCTTAAACTGGGCCACCGATCATGCTGTGGCTTGTACTAAAAAGCCTCATGTTGCCCATATAGATACCTCTCGTTACTCGGGGTTTCCCTATAAGCAAGTACGAGTGGTGGATCTACCGGGAATTGGCGAGAGTCTAGCTGGGGATAAAAAATACATGGCTTACTACAAAAAATGGATCCCTAAAGCCGATTCTTTAGTATGGGTGACTCAAGCTAATACGAGGGCCTACAAACAGGATGAAATTTTTTTGAAGCAGTTAAAACCTTTTTTCAAAAAGTCTTTATTTTTAATAGTCGCCCTTAACAAAATAGATTGTCTGGGAGTATATGAGGGGGAAAAGCCATTTCAAATTGCAACAGCAGAACCTTCAGAGGACCAGATCAAGCTAATCCCAGAAAAAGTTGATGATATTTATAACATTTTCCAAGGAGCAATCAATGGATCAGTAATATTCAACAAAAATCACATTGTACCCTACACATCTTTTTATGGATGGGGCCTAGAAAAATTAAAAGCAAGAATCTTAATAAGGAGTTAATTCATTATGCTTGAAAAAATAAAAGAAATGTTAGATAAGGTAGTTAGCAGTTTTTCTAAAAAAAGTAATCCGCCCCCAAAATCCAGGATTGTTGTAGGTATAAATCAAGTTGATGAAATGATTCCTGATGGGTGGGATGAACGTTTAAATAGTCCTACCAACGAGGCAGAAAAACAAATACAAAATCGGTGTGAAGATATTATACGAACCCTCAGCAAGGAAATTGAAATATCTGAATTAAATATAGAATATTACTCGGCATTAAAGCGTTACAGATTGATACCTTTACTGACGAAGATTATTCAAAATAGTTATGCCGGATTTAAGATTGGTAGTGTAGACCCTGCCGATCCATTTGAATTAGCTGATTCAGATGTTAAAGCGGCTGTCGATAAAAAGCGGAGAGAAAAGGGAGAACATGATTCTAACAAAATAAACCTAGAGGATCTGAAAAAAGTTATGTCTCTTGAAGACTTCAATTTAATTTCAGATAAACTAGAACAAGAAACTAAATATCCACCAAAAGTAGCTGTGATTGGCAAATCTGGTGTTGGCAAAACAACAACCATTAATAATTTGTTTAATGCTCAATTAAAAACAAGCCCCACAACTGTTGGGACGACAAAAGCACAGACGAAAGAATTTACCTTATCAACAGGGGGAACCTTAACTGTGGTCGATTTACCTGGATATGGCCGGAGTGAAGCCGAAGATCGAGAGTATAAAAAAATCTATGAAGCGATAATTCCTGAGTGCGATATAGTCTTACTTATTTTGCAAGCCAATACCCGAGATTTTCCGGACGATATTGAAATGATTAAAGAAATTACAGCACTCTTAAAAACCAATCCTATTCCGAGGAGGATCTAAAAGTTTTAAGAATTTTTCTTGTTAAATTCAGGTCATGAAGGAGGTTGATATCTATGGCTTTAACCGCAGAAGAAGAAGAAAAAGTCAGACAATTATTATTACGAGAGGAAGCTCAAGAGCAAGAAGCCATTCTAGCCACCAAACAAAGCTTTAAAGAATGGCTAAAAGAAACTGCTACGTGGCTATTTCCAAGACTTACTGAAGCCGCAATACAGCTTTTGATAATATATCTAAAAGGTCAGTTTGGGATTGGATAATTAAACCGATTACCAAGATGGCACTAAAGCTGATAATCATAGATCGGAGAAAGCACATCTTCCGAATATAGCCAACCCCAACCGCAAACTTTACTCTTGAAAACCAATCCTGTTTCGAGGAGGTCCCAAAACTTTCAATGATTTTGCTTGTTAAATTCAAGGAGTTACGGAGGTAGATATCTATGGCTTTAACCACAACAGAAGAAGAACAAGTCAGACAATTATTATTACGAGAGAGCGCTCAAAAGCAAAAAGCAATTCTATCCAGCAAGGAAAGCTTAAAAGAATGGCTGAAAGAAACTGCTATTTTAGTCGTTAAAAAGCTTACGGAAGCGGTAATAGAGCTTCTGATAGATCATCTGATCCGGCGACCCATCCCCTATGACTAGCCAATCTCCATCATAAACCTTACCCCACGGACTCAGTGATAAGGAGAGGACTGGTTAAGCTCTATCGTTAGGTATCCCTGTTTCTTAATTAAGGTTAGTTAGTGATGTTTAAAAATGCGATCGCCTTTCTCATACTCCATCAGGCGATCGCTTGATGGGAAGCCAGACCATTACTCCAATTACGGGAACGCCGGTGATTGCAGCAGCAGCAATCAGTAACGGTGTCCAGAATCCTAATTGTAAAGCAATGCCGCAACTGATGCCAGAGGCGGCAGTTAGCAGAG
>NZ_JAFLQW010000413.1 GCF_017313335.1 Phormidium pseudopriestleyi FRX01
TGGGAGAGGGACTGAGGGTGAGGGCTTCTCCCACTTTGGGAGAATGGGGCTGGTGGGGGATGAGGGCAGACTGTCCAAACATCGGATGCACCCCACTCCTGTAAATATCTGTACTTCATAAATCCACCGAACCGTTATATAAACTTTAAGAAAAGAATAAATATTTCCCGCTTGCTCTTTCCACTCAAATTACAATATACTAAAATTGGTTGGACCTCTTGTTATGACCACACCCCCAAAAATGGCCCGAGATGAGTTATTACAAATTCGGATCAGTACACCAGAAAAAGAGCGCCTGCAATTAGAAGCAGCGCGACGCGGAGTATCCATGTCCGAAGTGATTCGCGACTATATCAAACGTCTGCCCAAATCAACAAAAGAATTGTAATTAAGAGATAGAATATGTCTAACCCCCAAATTGCTCACTATGGCTCCTGGAAATCCCCGATTACCTCCGATGCGATCGTCGCTGGCAGTATTGGACTCGGGCAAATCTTTTGGGAAAATCAAACCCTATATTGGTTGGAAATGCGACCCCAAGAAGGGGGAAGAAATGTCCTCGTTGCCCGATCGCACCAAGGAGAAATCCAGGATATCGTCCCGCCACCCTTCAACGTTCGCACCCGCGTTTGTGAATATGGTGGCGGTGCATTTACCCTCAGCAACGGCACCGTTTATTTCTCCAACTTCAGCGACTCGCGCCTCTACCATCAACCCCAGGGAGAAGAACCGCAACCCCTCACTCCCGAAGCAAATATGCGCTATGCTGACTTGATTGTTGATACTTCACGGGGACGCTTAATTTCAGTGCGAGAAGACCATACCAGCGCCGGAGAACCCGTCACCAGTTTAGTCAGCATTAACTTAACAGACGGTGCAGATATTCGCGTCTTAGTCGCCGGAGAAGACTTCTATGCCACTCCCCGCCTGAGTCGAGATGGTCAATATCTGTGTTGGTTGAGTTGGAATCATCCCAATATGCCGTGGGATGGCACCGAACTATGGATCGCACAAATCAACCCCGATGGTTTAGTGGGTGACACTCACCAAGTCGCCGGAGGCGTTAACGAGTCGATTTTTCAGCCCCAATGGTCTTTGGATGGTACTCTGTATTTTGTATCCGATCGCTCAGGATGGTGGAATCTCTACCGATCGCACCCCACCACCGGCACCATCGAACCCATCTGCGAAATGTCTGCGGAATTCGGACTCCCCCAGTGGGTATTTGGGATGTCCACCTACGGATTTGCCAGCAGCGATCGCCTGATCTGCACCTACACTCAATCCGGAATCTGGCACTTAGGGAGTATAAACCTAACTACTCGTATCCTGGAGGAAATCAAAACACCCTATACCTCCTTTAGTTCCCTGCAAGTCAACGGCGATCGCATCGCCTTCATCGGCGGTTCCCCAACCGAACCCACGGCGATCGCGCAATACCATCTCAACACCGGCGAATTACAAATCATCCGCAAATCCACCACCTTAACCGTCGATCGCGCCTACCTCTCCCAACCCCAACCCGTAGAATTTCCCACAGAAAACGGATTAACCGCCTATGGCATCTTCTATCCCCCCAATAATCAGGATTATATTGCCCCCGACGGTGAATTACCGCCCCTGTTAGTCAAAAGTCATGGCGGACCCACCGCCTCTGCCAGCAGCAGTCTCAGTTTAGGCATTCAATATTGGACCTCCCGTGGATTTGCCGTCCTCGATGTCAACTATGGCGGTAGTAGCGGATATGGACGAGAGTATCGGCAACGCCTAGAGAATTGCTGGGGAATTGTCGATGTCGATGACTGTGCTAATGGCGCAAAATATCTAGGGGAACAAGGATGGGTGGATCGCAACCGACTGGCGATCGCCGGAGGCAGTGCAGGCGGTTATACAACCCTGTGCGCCCTCACCTACCGGGATGTCTTCAAAGCCGGTGCAAGCTATTATGGAGTCAGTGACTTAGAAGCCTTGGCAAAAGAAACCCATAAATTTGAGTCTCGCTATCTCGATAAATTAATCGGTCCTTATCCAGAAGCGAAGCAAATTTACATCGACAGGTCTCCGATCCATGCTTGCGATCGCATTTCTTGTCCCGTCATCTTTTTCCAAGGATTAGAAGACAAAATTGTTCCTCCAAACCAAGCTGAAGCGATGGTTAATGCTTTAAAACAAAAAGGTATTCCCGTTGCCTATCTTCCCTTTGAAGAGGAACAACATGGTTTCCGACGCTCAGAAAACATTAAACGCGCTTTAGATGGAGAGTTTTACTTTTATTCAAGAATTTTTGGCTTTGAACCCGCCGAGAAACTAGAACCCGTCCCCATCGACAATTTCTAATAAAAACCCAGACCAATTGTCTATTAAGAGGCATAACCATGAGCAGAAACAATGTCAAAGCGATCGCCAACACTCTCAAAACCCAAATTCTAATTTTGGGTGGCTTTGTCGCCATCATGTGGATTGTCCAAATTCTCAACCTCTTCCTATTCCGAGGAAACTTACTCATTTATGGAGTTTTGCCTCGCCACCCGAGCACCTTGCGCGGCATTCTATTTATGCCATTTCTGCATGGAGGTTTCCCCCATTTAATTGCGAATACCGTCCCATTTGTAACCCTCGGCTGGTTCGTCATGGTTCGGGAAATTAGAGATTTTTGGGTTGTCACTGCGGTAACCATGTTAGTCAGTGGGTTAGGCGTTTGGGTATTTGGTTCTACTGGATGGCATATCGGGGCCAGTGGACTGGTATTCGGCTATTTAGGTTATCTCATCTCGCGCGGATTTTTTGAACGAAATATACCCTCAATTTTGCTATCCATTATTGTGGGTATATTGTATGGGGGAATTATCGTCGGAGTATTACCCATACAGGCAGGTGTCTCCTGGGAAGGTCATTTATTCGGATTGATTGGCGGTGGAATTGCCGCTTGGTGGTTATCACGCCGTCCGGCAATTTAGTCTGTCAAACCCTGCACCCTCAAGGGTGGAGCTATACGAACAAAGCCCGCCTGCGCGGGCTAATAGAGGAGTAGGGTGGGCACTGCCCACCATAATTCCGGTGGGCAGTGCCCACCCTACTTGATCGCTAGTCCAATAAGCGATACATATCAAAAATTCAAGGGTGAAAACAATGGCAAAAAAACAAAAATTTCCCTATTTAGTCGGTTCCAAATGGACCTCCCAACAAAAAACTTGGGGTTGGAGACACTTCCAAGTTGTGAATCGCAAAAACGAGGGAAAATGGGTGTTTGCAGAAATGATTTCTGCTTGTGACCCAAACGTGCGGTTTTGGATCAATGCCACCCAATTTAAAGATAGAAACCTCTGGCAAGCCGGTTGGCAATCTTTACAAGAAATGCAATCCCAACCCGAACAGGACCTTGTAGAACTGTAACTCCGCTTTCATGATACAGTCAGAAAAGAAAAATCCACTTTAACTAAATTTCCATGAGTGCTGCAGTTACCGTCGAAAATGTCCACAAAGTTTACAACAAAGTCCCGGTGGTCAATGATTTATCGTTTACCATTGAACCGGGAGAGATGTTTGGCTTGCTAGGACCCAACGGTGCAGGCAAATCCACAACAATTCGGATGCTCACCACCCTAACAAAACCCACCAGTGGGAGTATTAAAATTGCCGGATATGATGTCCAGTATCAACCCATCCAGGTGAAGCAGTGCATCGGCGTTGTCTTACAACAAGTCAGTGTGGATAATGACCTCACCGTCTGGGAAAATATGGAGTTTCACGGACGATTACATCATATTCCGAACCGGGAACGGCAAGAGAGAATCAAGCAATGGCTGAATTATGTGGAACTAGGCGATCGGCAAGACAGCCTAGTGAAAACTCTCTCTGGAGGGATGAAACGGCGGTTACAAATTGCCCGAGCATTGTTACATCAACCGGATATTTTATTTTTAGATGAGCCAACCGTAGGACTCGATCCACAAACCAGACGCAGGTTATGGGAAATTATTAAGGATTTAAACCGCCAGGGGATGACGATGTTGCTAACCACCCATTACATGGATGAGGTGGAATACCTGTGCGATCGCATTGGCATTATGGATGGGGGGAAATTAATTGAATTGGGGACACTTAACCAGTTTAGAGAAAAACATGGAGAAGGTTTGGTGATGAAGCAAATAGGCGATCGTTGGGAATATAAATTTTTCTCAGACATTGCCGAAGCGAACACCTATCTGGAACAACAACCGGATAAAACCGGGTTAATGGTTCGTCCTTCTAATTTAGAAGATATTTTTGTCGAACTCACCGGACGTCAGTTAGACTAATAGACTGAGAAAGTTTAACTGAACAAGTTAAATATCTAACGAACTCCACAGCGTTTAAAATATTTTGTTGTCAGAGGTTTTGGATGCACGGAAATCGTCAATGCCAAGTTTAGCTAGTCAGATTGAAGCCATACTGTACTTAAAAGGGAAACCGCTGGCGATCGCGGAAATTGCCGAATATGCCAACTGCGATAAAGAAACCGCAGAAGAAGCACTCATTCAACTGATTAACGATTATGCTCACCGAGACAGCGCGCTAGAAGTGCTAGAAACCGAAAACGGCTATAGTTTGCAACTGCGAGAGAGCTTTCAAGACTTCATGCATCGCTTAATTCCAGCAGAATTAGGCGTCGGTGCCTTAAGAACTTTAGCGGCGATCGCCCTCAAAGGCCCTTTCAGCCAAACCGACTTAGTAGAACTGCGCGGTTCAGGAGCCTATCAGCACGTTCAAGAATTAGTCCAACAAGGGTTTGTCCGCAAACGCCGACAACCGGAAACGCGATCGTTCTCCCTGCAAGTCACCGCCAAATTTCATCAATATTTCCAGTTAGATCAACTTCCCAAACAGCTAGAATTACCCTTTCAACAAGAACAAAATCCAGAAGATGAACCCGAAGAATTCCCCGAAGAACCCCCAGAACAATTCCCAGAAGAACCACCCACTGAATAGAGAGGAAATAACGCTCTGTGCTGTGATTACTGCTGGTTTATGGTAAAAAAAGTGATTGAAATAGGAGTTTCAAAACTTGACTCAAACCTTGTCAAAACTCTAGCACAACGCGATCGCTTTCTTCCGTACATTCGGTAACCGGGTAATGGTGGATGATGAGGATACCCTGAGATTGGAGAAGGCGATCGGTTTCCACCTCATCCTCCTCCCTATTCACCACGAGAATCCCTAACTTACCGTCAGAACAAACCAGAAAATGAGGGGTTTGATTTGTCCGACCCTCCGCAGTGGTCAATCGCGCCGTCGCATTCGGGAAAAACAAAACCCCCGCGCGATCGAGTGCCTCTGCAATCTTCACCTCTGCCAGCGATCGAAA
>NZ_JAFLQW010000338.1 GCF_017313335.1 Phormidium pseudopriestleyi FRX01
ATCGGTCTTAAGCCTTATAGAGCAGGAGATGTGGGATGCTGATTCACGAGAGAGAGAAATAAAAAATAACCGATGGGGTGGGTCCCCATCGGCTTAAATCCTGACTGAATTAGAATTTAGGGTAGGATTACCCAATCACGAATACGCCATTGACCACCTTCGCGAACGAACTGATACTGAACCCGTAAATTGTCATCGCGAGTGGTGCTGAGTTGTCCATTCTCAAATAACCGGGCGGTTTCACTGACCTGGGCCTCTACGGTGGCGCGGTTAGGGTCTGTGGGACTCATTTCAACGCCGGTGTCTTGAATATTGTGGTCGTATTCCCAATACCAATTGTCCCGACGGGAGGCTTCGGCGCGGCGTTGCCACAAGGAGAGGGCTGGGTCCATCAAGATTTCGGGTAATTTTTCGACCTGATGGGTGCTGCCGAGGGCTTCGGATTTGATGGTGAACCATTTTTGCAGGACGCCTTGAGCGATCGCCTCGTTGATGGGTCCCGTTGCTCCGAGTTCTTCTGGGGTGGGTTGGGTGGCGATCGGGATCACCGTTTGGTCTAGCTGAATGCTCAACTGTTCCCCGCGTAAGGATGGCCCTCCTTGAAATAATCCAGCCATCCATCGTAGGGAGTTAATCAGCAACCACAGCAACAATAACCCGAGTAATCCACCGACGCCTAACAAAATCAAGCGTTCTAATTTCGGGTTTTTGCCTTTAGTGCCAGTGCGTCCGACGCCACTGCGACGGGATGGCGGGGTTTCAATCGGCTCCAATCCTCGGACTCGGGCGGCGATGGGTAATTTGCTGCGATCGTCCCGTTTTCCATTTCCGGACCCACTGCGCTCCTCACTGGGACGAGTGCGATCGCGAATTCTCCCGGGACTGGCAGTTTCAGCATCAGAACTGGTGCGAATCGCAGTGGGAAGGGTTGCCAAGGAAACCGCAGAGGAGGAGAGACTGGGATGTTTGCCCGGTGTCCCATTGCTAGACCCATTACTATCCAACCGCAAGGTGGTCATGAATGCCGAGTCCCGTCTTGGGGACGGTTGCGGTAATCCAATGGTGACGGGGTTGGGTGGCGGTGGCACAACCATCCATTCATTCACCTCATCGGCAGTTGTCTCGGGGAGGGCCTCCAAATATGCCTGCACCTGTTCATCGGCAAAATAATCTTTCAAGGATGCCTGTGCTGTTGCCAAATCCCGAAAATGGGGGAAGACCTCCGATTGTAGCCACCGTTCAGCGTACAAGCACAATCCGGGCAGCAAATCCGGTGAATTCCGAGAATTTTCCCGAATAAAGGTGAGGGTTTCCTGTTCCTGAGTCAGTTCCAGGGATTGGGCCGCATCCTCCGTTTGTCCCAACAGTAGGGAACAGACCGATTGTTCCAGGTGGACATCCTGACGTCGCCCTAAATGGGTCAACAGCATTTGAGCCCGGCGAATCAGGGCCGGTTGGCGGGCGGCAAATCCTCGCGCAACGAGGGCATAAACGGCGAGGTAGGTGGCGACGGCGGAGGGGCGACGGGCTTCAGCTTCAAACAATTCCTGTTGTTCAGCAGCCGTGAGGTGGCTTCTGAGTTGCTGAATGAACCGTAAAAAATCATCCACAGACAACCCTGAGCGATCGTCCCCGGTGCCATCAATTCCACCCCGTTCCTGCAACATATCTTGCAAGAGTTGCAATCCCCGTTGCCGTTCTTTGCCTCGGCTTTCCGGGAGGGCCAATAGTTCTAAAATCCGGTAGGGTCGGAGTTTGTAGAGGTCCCCTTGCATTTCTCCGCGCACTGTGGGAAAGAGTCCTTCGCGCAAGAGCATTTCTTGGCCGTTTTCTAGGGAGATAGCGGCATTTTCATATTTACCCCCCTGCCATTGTTCCCGCCCCAGTTCTAAACAGGCCAGGGCTAAGGTGAGGATTATATCAGCCTCAACCAGTTTGGGGTCTCCGAACCGGCCATTTTTTAAACTAATGTTGCTGCCGCTGAGGATCGGCAGTCCGAGTTTCAAGACCAGTTCATATTCCCCAAGTTCTTGGAGAATCAGTAAGGACCCGATGAAGCCTTCGGAGGGAACATCGATGCTGGGAGTATTGGGGTCGAGGTAGGAGTCGGTTGACTCTAGTCCCCCTGTTCCCGTGGAAGAGTCGGCTGGGTCTGACTCTAATTGATAGGCTTTGGCAAGAAAGCTGGCGTCATATTTTTGACGCTCTTCGGGATCGCTCAGGGCGGTATAGGCTTCGTCAATGAGTTGTCTGCGAGCACTTGTGGCGATTTCAGAATATTCCCGCCTTGGGAGTTGCTCTTTGCGATCGCGATGGGCCTGCTTGAGCTGTTCAGCATAGCCAGGGGTTTCGACCCCAGGTACCTGAATTGGCAGGCCGAGAATCCGGTAATAATCGAGTGGCACTAGCACAATCTACTTCCCCTGCTTGATGAGCAACCAGACAAACCAATAGCAGCAAATATAAACGACTAAAAGAGTCCGATAATTATAGCCTTTAGTTTCTATGATAAAAGGTTTCAGAGTTATCTTATCTGGAGAATTGCGGCGTACTTCAAGGGTGAGCTAGGGTTCTGCCCGGGTGGGAAGGGTTTGCGTGGCTTGCCCGGTGTTTGTTTCTATTATTTAACAAGGTCCAGGGAGCTTCGTCAACTGGGGGCCAATTCTGTTGGGTTTTCCGGGGGCAGTTGCCCTGACCCGGCGAAGCGATCGAACCTTTATGGTATGATGTTTGGCCTAGTGGCGATGCTGGTGGATTAATCCCTGATTGGGATAAAACTATAGGGATTGAAATCAATTTAAAGTGGCGACAACCGCCGGGGTTCCCCCAGCAACGGGATTGGTTTTCCAGGTTTCCTAACCAAAAAAACTGGGTTTCATTTTTTGAAGGGGTTAAACCCGGGCAATTCGCTTTTCTTCCGAGGTCTCGACCCTCGGGTTCCAAGCTACTAGGAGACTGTGATGATTCAGGAACGGACTTTACCAACATTTGACGTAAGCACTGTACAACTGTCGAAAGAAGACGGTTTGATGTTGTACGAAGATATGGTTTTAGGGCGCTTCTTTGAGGACAAATGCGCCGAGATGTACTACCGAGGCCGAATGTTTGGTTTTGTCCACCTCTACAATGGACAGGAGGCGGTCTCAACCGGGGTGATCCGGGCGATGAGACGGGATTGGGACTACGTTTGCAGTACCTATCGGGATCACGTTCATGCCTTGAGTGCGGGGGTGCCTGCCAGACAGGTGATGGCGGAGTTATTCGGCAAGGCAACGGGATGCAGCAAGGGCCGTGGGGGTTCTATGCATTTGTTCTCGGGAGAGCATCACTTGCTGGGCGGTTTTGCGTTTGTGGCGGAAGGCATTCCGGTGGCAACTGGGGCCGCGTTTCAAAGCAAGTATCGTCGGGAAGCGATGGGAGATGCGACTTCGGACAGTGTGTCGGCTTGTTTCTTTGGGGATGGGGCCTGTAATAATGGGCAGTTTTTTGAGTGTTTGAATATGGCGGCACTCTGGAAGTTGCCAATTCTTTATGTGGTAGAAAATAATAAATGGGCGATCGGGATGGCCCACGAACGGGCGACTTCTGAACCGGAAATTTATAAGAAGGCTGCGGCATTTGGAATGGTCGGTGTTGAAGTGGATGGGATGAATGTCTTGGCGGTTCGGACTGCGGCGATCGAAGCAGTGGAACGAGCACGCGCCGGAGAAGGTCCTACTCTGATTGAGGCGATGACTTATCGGTTCCGGGGTCACTCTCTGGCGGATCCCGATGAACTCCGCAGCAAGGAAGAAAAGGAATTTTGGCTGTCTCGGGACCCGATTAAGCAATTGAGCGCGTATCTCACTCAGAAGAATTTGGCAACCCCCGAGGAACTTAAGGAGATTGAGAATAAAATCCAAGGGATTGTGGATGAGTCGGTAAAGTTTGCCGAAAATAGTCCGGAACCGGACCCCTCGGAGTTATATCGCTATGTGTTTGCGGAAGATTAGCTCGTTGTAAGCCCCACCCGCACCCTTAAGGGTGCGGGTTTTTTACTGAGACAATTATTCAGTGTCGGTTAACTTTTCTATGAAGCCTTGAGCTTTTTCAGCTAAACCTGGTGTAGGGTTTTCCTCTCGATATTCTGAGAGATTTTCTTCGTAGGCTTTTTCTTCTGTGTGGATATTTTTGGCTTCTTTTAGCATTTCTTCGTAGGATTCTTCGCGACTTTCTAACTGATTGTCCCGCTGGTTGTTATCGAGTTTATATTCTTCTTTGACTAATCTCGAATCTAAGCCGGTTGCGGCTAGGCTTGGATCAGCGAAGGCAAAGGCACCGGAAACGCTGATGAAGGTAAAGGCACAGGCGATCGCAATCAGTCCGAAGCGGATTTGTTTTAAAGCAGATAAAATTCGTTGCATCTCTTATGACCTCTTGATTTTGGCGAGTTGGTAAATGGGAATTTACTTATATTCAGCATCGTAGAATACCGTTGAAGGCTGTTACCTCTACCGAGAGATAGATTAACATCGGTCCTGGGTTGTCCAGTGGAGATACGGTTAACTTTTGAGTGCGATCGCCGGGATTTCGAGTCACGAATTAAACTGGTCCATAAACCGCCGATCAATCCAATCTTTCCAAGTCCAAATTAACCGCAATGGACCCAAACCAAATCTCCCTCGGGAGGCAACTGCCTTTCCGTTCCCGGTTCCAATTAAGGTTAAAAATTGCTGTTGGGGGTGGTAAGAAATTAAAGGTTTTTCCTGTAAAATTAGGCAGAGATTTTCAAACAAAGGTTTTCCCTGACGCACGGCAAAAACTCCCGCTTTGGGTCGCGGATTGTTCAGCAGGGTGGCAATATCTCCCGAGGCAAAGATGTTAGAATGAGAAATGGATTGTAAGTGGTCATTAACTTGGATAAACCCACGATTATCTGTGGATAAGCCGGAACCCGATATCCAATCCGGTGCAGCGGCTTGAGTTACCCAAAATACTTCGTCACACTCTATAGTTAATCCGGATTCACAGTCTAGTTTTAGGCGTTCTGAAGGCTGCTTTTCTAATCGGGTAACGCTTTGGTTGAGGTGCAGGTAAATTCCCCTTCTCTCCATGATTTGGGATAAGGTGCGAGCGGCATAGCGACTATGACTGGAGAGAATGTGACTGCTGCGATGAAAGAGATGATATTCTATATTTTTGCGGTATTTAGGCGCTAAGAGTTTGTTAAGATGAGCTTGAATAGATAAGGTTAATTCGACCCCTCCAGCACCCCCTCCGACGGTTGCTAAACTGCGGGATTGTTGAGGTGACTGCAAGACTTTTTCTTGGAATTTATGCCAGGATGCTAATAATTGAGGGACGGGTTTAGCGGGAATGGCATAAGTGGCGGCACCGGGGACATTGAGAGTGGCGGGAGTGCTACCAATATCAATAGAAAGGATATCAAATCGGATGGGGGGATGGTTGGCACAGAAAACTTGATTTTGTTGTAAATCGAGACCGATCGCGCGATCGCAATAGAATTCTGCCTGAGCTAAATTTGCCAAGGGTCTCAAATCGATATGTGCTTCCTCAAAGGTATAAAACCCCGCCAAATAACCGGGTAACATTCCCGAATAGGGAGTCTGAAGCACATCGCTAATTAAGGTGATGCGAATGCCGGGGAGGGGATTCATGGCAAATTCGCGCAAGGCGATCGCATGACTGTGACCCCCACCGATTAAAACGAGGTCTTTCATTTGGGATTCTGGTAGCTGTTGCACGATTTGAGATGATAACGTCTGACATCAAGACTTGAGGTCGTTATACCTCATTCATTTTACTCTACCTGATTTTGCGCCAGAATTATCAATCAGTTTTGGACAGAAATGATAGGATGAGAAAGAACTAGATTGCTCAAAAAACTGCGTCAATCCTGTGGATCTGCCATCTTATCGCGTCTTATGAAATCAACCAACGAACTGCTAAGAAATCGAGTAGAAAAAGCCCTAATCGCTGCCTTTGGGGAAGAAATGGCCGGGACTGACCCGGTTTTAGTACCAACGACTAATCCTAAGTTTGGGGATTATCAAGCCAATTTAGCGATGTCATTGGCAAAGCCTTTAAAGCAAAAACCGCGAGATATTGCCCAAAAAATCATAGACAATATCGACGTAGCCGAATTTTGTGAACCGCCAGAAATTGCCGGACCCGGGTTTATTAATTTTACCCTAAAACCGAGCTATTTAGAACAGCAACTCGCCGCCATTGAAGGGGATGAACGGTTAGGAATTGAACCCGTGAGTCATCCGCAACAAGTAGTTGTGGATTTCTCTAGTCCCAACATTGCTAAAGAAATGCACGTTGGACATTTACGTTCTACGATTATTGGTGATAGCATTGCCCGAATTTTAGAGTTTTGGGGACATGATGTCTTGCGCCTCAATCATGTGGGAGATTGGGGGACACAATTTGGAATGTTGATTACCTATTTGCGAGAAGTGTCTCCGGATGCCTTAATCACGGCCAATGCGTTGGAGTTAGGGGATTTAGTGGCCTTTTATAAAAAGGCGAAAAAGCGCTTTGATGACGATGAGGAATTTCGGGAGATTTCTCGGCAGCAAGTGGTCAATTTGCAAGCAGGCGATCGCGATGCACAACGTGCCTGGGAACTCCTCTGTGAACAATCCCGCCAGGAATTCCAACAAATTTATAACTTGCTGGATATTCAGCTAACTGAACGCGGAGAATCTTTCTACAATCCTTTGCTTTCTAAAGTTGTAAAAGATTTAGATACTCAAGGATTATTAGTGGAGGACCAAGGTGCAAAATGCGTGTTTTTAGAGGGATTTACCAACAAAGAAGGGGAACCCCAACCGTTAATTGTTCAGAAGACTAATGGGGGATATAATTATGCCACCACTGATTTAGCGGCATTGCGGTATCGGATTGAAGAAGATAAATGCGATCGCATCATCTATGTCACGGATAGCGGTCAATCCACCCACTTCGCTCAATTCTTCCAAGTCGCTACACGCGCCGGTTGGATTCCGGACAATATTGAGGTGATTCATGTCCCCTTTGGATTAGTTTTAGGAGAAGGTGGAAAGAAACTCAAAACCCGCGAAGGCGACACCGTTCGTCTGCGGGATTTATTAGATGAAGCAGTCCTGCGTGCACGCGCTCAACTTGAAAGTATTATCCAAGAAGAAGGCCGTTCTGAAAGCGAAGAATTCATTAAAAATGTGGCGCAAGTTGTCGGAATTGGCTCTGTAAAATATGCCGACCTCAGTCAAAATCGTAGCAGTAGTTATATCTTTAGTTACGATAAAATGCTCTCCCTACAAGGCAATACGGCTCCCTATATGCTCTATGCCTTTGTGCGGATTCAGGGAATCAGTCGCCAAGGCAATATCAATTTCGACAATCTCAGTTCTGATATTCAGATTCAATTGGGAGAAGAAACCGAATTAGCCTTAGCCAAACATATTCTGGGTTTGAGTGAAGTTCTCAAAGAAGTAGAAAAAGAGTTGTTGCCGAATCGACTCTGTGAGTACCTTTATCAACTCAGTAAAAAGTTCAATCAGTTCTATGAAAACTGTCCAGTTTTGCAAGTCGAAGAACCTCAGCGTACCTCCCGATTATTGCTCTGTGATTTAGCCGCAAAAACTTTAAAACTTGGGCTATCATTATTGGGAATCCAACTGATTGACCGGATGTAAAGTGTTGGGTGCGTCAGCGCCTATAGCAGTCCTAAATCAGTTGTGGAATCCGTCGGCGACCCCCAACCGTCGGCGGCCCAAAGCGGGAGAGGGGAGCTATATATGTCATAAATCATTTAGGATTGCTATAGTTCTGGGTTTCTGATGCACCGAATCCTATCACCCTCTATTCGTTTGAATCATGTACTACGATATCTTATGTCGATTTCTGATTGATGAATTTAGCCGGGACTTTGCCACCTTGTTCATGGGAAAACCCATCGAATTAACGATTCTGAGTCCCAAAGAACTCTCCGTAGAACCGATTCGCGCCGATTCTCTGATTCTCCTCCAGTCCGAAGACTCGGTATTGCATATAGAATTCCAAACCAACCCCGAGGTAGAGATTCCCTTTCCCATGGCCGACTATCGCCTGCGGGTATCGACGCTTTCGGGAAAAAGATATGCGCCAGGTGGTGATTTACCTCAGAAAAACTAATTCGCCATTGGTCTATCAAACCGAGTTTATCCTCCCGCAAATGACCCATCGGTTTGAGGTCATCCGTCTGTGGGAACAACCCACCGAACTATTTTTAAATGCACCGGGATTACTTCCCTTTGCCGCCTTAACCCGCACAGAAAATCCCGAGGAGGTGTTAAACGAAGTTGCTCAATTGATTGAACGCATCGAGAACCGACAACAACAGGCCAATTTAGCCGCAGCTTCTTCGGTTCTAGCTGGGTTAGTATTAGATCGAGAGTTAATTAACAGGATTCTCCGGAGGGACATTATGCGTGAGTCACCCATTTATCAGGACATTTTAGCCGAAGGTCGAGAAGTTGGTTTCCAGGAAGGACGCCAGGAAGCGATCGCCGAAATTGCCAGGAATTTACTGCGAAGTGGAATGTCCGTGGAACAAATCATGAATGTCACGGGGTTAACCCGAGAACGAGTTGAGCAACTGACTAACCGCGACTCCGAGTAAGGCGCGGAATCCGGTTAAGTTGAAAAGTCTGGTAAAAAATGCATGGAATCCAGGCATTTTTATTGGCACAGTAAATTGACTGAATTAATTTGGATAACCTTCTATCAAAACTCTAAATCAGTCTGATTTAGATTCGCTATATAATGGGAGGATAAAACACCGTTTTAAGGAGTTCCCTGAATGAATTTAGCGATACTGTTCAGCTTGGGAATTTGTACCGGATTGCTGGCTGGACTGTTTGGATTAGGGGGTGGTATTTTAATTGTCCCCGTCTTAAACCTCTGGGGATTTCCCGTGGTGACTGCCGCTGCAACCAGTTTAGTTGGGGTATTTTTGACCGCGCTTTCTGGCACGATTCGATATAGTTTTACGAACCAATTAAACTGGCAAAATGCGTTACAAATTGCTTTATTTGGGGTTCCTGCGGTCCAAATAGGAGCTTGGTTTGCTCGTCATCTTCCTGATAGCTGGTTGGCTATCTGTTTTTCCCTCTTATTATTAGCCGCTATTTATTTAATGGGATTACGAAAAACCTTGATTGATACGGAAAATTTTGCCAGTTTACTAGACTCAGATTCCCCGGATATATCTGGCAAAAATCAGACCCATTCCCGGTGGGAGTTTGCCAAAATGGGTTGTCTCGGGGGTGCGATCGCTGGATTATTTGGCATTGGCGGTGGCATTGTCATGGTTCCCTTACAAGTCTTGCTACTGGGAGAATCCATCGCCTCCGCAGTCCCGACAACCCTAGCAGCAGTCACGGCGATCGCCGCTTCCGGTTTAGCTCAATATGCCTGGAAGGGCCATGTTTTGTGGATTCCGGGTTTATGTATCGGTTGCGGTGGCATCCTTGGCGTTCAACTGGGAACCCGCCTCCTCCCTCACCTCAGCGCCACTTTAATCAATACCCTCTTCCGCCTCATCCTATTTGTCTTATCCCTGTATATGATGCGCCAAGGGTTTGTCAGCGGAATCATATAAATCCCCAGACTCATTTTTGGCTATTGACGGTTGTCCCCCAACCGAGATAATCTAATCCCAACCTGATGAGATAACTTGCTATGTCTACCCTGTTAATTCAACTGCTTGTGATTGGATTAGTTGCCGGAGTCGCCGGTGGAATGTTTGGCATTGGCGGAGGTGCGATTATGGTCCCCGCAATGGTTTTGGCGCTGTCATTAGACCACAGATTGGCAACGGGAACCTCTATTGCCGCTCAAATTTTACCCATTGGATTATTAGGTGCAATGGTCTATTATAAAAATGGCAATTTAAACTTTAAATATGCAGCAGTAATTGCCTTGGGTTTAATAATTGGCAATTATTTTGGGGCATTATTTGCCAATCAACCCTTTATCAGTAGTGAATTCATGAAAAGACTCTATGGTTTTTTCTTGTTTGTCCTAGGGTTTAGATATTTGTTTCCAAATTTGTTTACCCGGTAATGTCTATGAAAATCCACACCCTAAAGGGTGGGACTACACGGACAAAGCCCGCACTTCGACTGGGCTCAGTAGACCCCTACGCAGCGTCATCCATAAAAACGACTTTTGAAAACCGGATTTTACATTGTAGATTAAATTGTTCTGAGTGTGAATCACTATCAACCCAATAGCGATCGCCAAGCTGACATCGCCGCCTGTGAGCGAATGTATCAAACGAGTACCGCCTTATTTGCTGACCCTCTATTCAAAGGAAAATATCCCGAACCCTTATTCAACTGGATTGGTTGTCATGCACCCAAAATAGAAACAGGGGATTTGGAACTCATCTCTACCCCCATCGACTTTGTAGGGATTAACTATTATTTTACCTTAAATGTTTCCTTTGCTCAATGGGGAGGATTATTTAAATTAGAATCTACCCAAGTTTCTGCACCGGGTTGGGGTCAAACTGAGATGGGATGGGGGGTCAATCCGCCGGGATTAACCTCAGTCTTGTTAGATTTTAAAAATAACTATGGCAATCCTAAACTCTATATTACCGAGGGCGGTTGTGCGTTGCCAGATACTCCAAATTACGAGGGATTTGTAGAAGATTGGGGACGCATTAATTACTTGCGATCGCACTTTATCGCCGCTCATGATGCCATTGCCGATGGCGTCAATTTACATGGATATTATGTCTGGAGTTTGATGGATAACTTTGAATGGGCACATGGATTTTTCCCGCGATTTGGATTAGTCCGCGTCGAATTTGATAGCGGTAAACGCATCCCAAAACAAAGCGCCTGGTGGTATCGCGAAGTCATGAACCGAAATGGGGTAGAAGAATAAATATAGGGGTTCTTGGACTCATGAGGTAAAGATATTTAAAGGAGTGCGAGCATCTTGCTCGCTATTGTCAATAGCGAGCAAGATGCTCGCACTCCAAAAGAATGTACCTGATAACTCTGGGAAACGCTATATCACCAATTATTCCCCTCTCATACATCGTTAGGACAAAATACTCTCGCTGATTGAAAGAGCCGATCGCCTGAAAACACGGGAAGCGATCGCCTTTTCCCTACCCAGCAAAGCCCCCTCTGAGCCCAAAATATCCACAGGCGATCGCCCTTCCGACCCTCCCCATACACCCACTTTTCCCTTCAGGTCTCTATAATTTTATACTAAAGCTGTAGAGTACATAGAGCAGAAATTAACGGTATGGCTGGACATAGTAAATGGGCGAATATTAAACGGCAGAAAGCTAGAGTGGATGCGGTTAAAGGGAAAACCTTCACGAAAATCTCGCGAGAGATTATCGTTGCGGCGCGTAGTGGCGTTCCAGATCCGGATGGCAACTTTCAGTTACGCACCGCAGTGGATAAGGCAAAGGCGGCAGGGATTCCCAATGAGAACATCCACCGGGCGATCGCCAAAGGTGCTGGAACCTGGGATGATGCCAGCAGCAACTATGAAGCAATCCGTTATGAGGGATATGGTCCCGGTGGTATCGCCGTGATTGTGGAAGCGCTGACGGATAACCGCAATCGGACTGCGGCGGATTTGAGGGCCGCTTTTAGTAAGAATGGCGGCAACTTAGGTGAGACGGGATGCGTGAGTTGGATGTTTGAACTCAAAGGTGTAGTGACCCTTCAAGGTGAGATAGAGGAAGATGAACTCTTGGAGGCATCCGTAGAAGGGGGTGCGGAGTTTTATGAACCCACGGAAATCGATGAAGATACATCGGGATATGAGGTGTTTACGGAAACGACTAATTTAGAAAGCCTCAACCAAACTTTAAAAGAGCGCGGATATGAGATTTTCAATGCAGAATTGCGGTGGATTGCTGCTAATAACGTAGAAGTAACGGATCCGGACCAAGCGCGATCGCTCCTTAAAATGATGGATGCTTTGGATGATTTGGATGATGTCCAAAATGTCACCGCCAATTTTGATATGGCGGATGAGTTGGTCGCCCTGAGTCTGGTGTAATTCTAGCTCTAATTCGCTCCTGCAAGAGCGTGAAACTATCAGGTGTGTCTGAGTCGCGGCTCAATCAAAGCCATCACCGAAGCGTCAGACGCACCTGACAACAGTGTGCATCTACTTGGATTAATTTAATATAGCAGTCCTAAATCAGTTGTGGAATGCCCTCACCCCCAACCGACGGCGGCCCAAAGGGTGAGAGGGGAGCAGGAGAGGGCATAAATCATTTAGGATTGCTATAGATCATTGAGTGAGTCATCCGGAGGCGCGGGAGAAACTGACGGGGGGTGAGAAGTGAGGAGGTGGAATGGAGATTGTTTTGGGTGGCGATCGCCTCCTCAACTCCCCTAATTCTGCTAGTTTCTGGGTTCTTGGAGTCGCAAATTTTTAGAAATTGCAATTGATGGTTTTACTCATTAAGTTGTTGATAATTCTTGGGTTTTAAGTTAAACTAAAATAGTATTTTATTCCTGTTTACCCATTGATGAAAAATATAGAAGAGACATCCAAATTTCAAAAAGCCCTTGAAGTTATAGAGGCCCTCCCAATCGATGACCAAGCGATGTTAGTGGATATTATCCAACAGCGACTCAGGCAACAGCGGCGGGACGAACTGTTACAGGAAGTAGTGCGATCGCAACAAGAATATGAAGCGGGAACGGTACGCCGTGGTTCAGTGATGGATTTGTTAACAGAATTATCACCATGAGAAATTTAGTCTGTACTTCCAGTGATGAACTGTATTAAATGGGGTCAATTGAGAGGCGATCGCCTCCTCAACTCCTCGCGTCTCAATTGCCTGACCCATTAGCGATTTTTGAAGCGCCATAAAATTAGGAAATGCAAAACCAATACAATCCACACTTCTAAGCGAATGCCATAAGCAATAGCCGGGGACTGGGGTTGCTGGGGAACGGTGTTCACTTCTTGCATCGGATACAATACCGGCATCTGCGGATTGAGGGAGATCGTAGTATCCAAGTCTTCCATCGCCCGGATTAAGGTTTGGACTTTCACAGTTTGAGAGCGGTTTTCGTCTGTCATCGGATTTCCTCCAAAGGTTCATAATCATATAAAAACCTATCCCTGTCTGCGTTTACGTCGGTTTAACTGGGAGGATTGTCTGACTTTTTGCCCGATGTCGGAGTTCTGTCGGAGTTTGTCTCAGGCAGAGGAAAAGGGACTATAATCGGAGCAGGTTTACCGAATCAGGAGTTATGCCAGAACGTTCCCTCAAGGTTCACCCGGACCATATTCAAACGGTAGAATCTGCATTCGCCTCTAGTCCATTTCCTAGCAAACAAGCCCTGGCTACTGAAGTGGGTCTACATCGAACAACTGTCAGTCATTATTTCAACCGTATAGCCATTGACCGTCTCAATTTTATAGAGATTAGCACAAGATTGGGGTTAGACTGGGAAACGATTGCGGATGTGGAGTTGCCGCCAGAAGACCCTTATTATATTAAACCCGCGATCGCCTCGCAGTGCTATGAAGAAATTTTAAAACCGGGATGCCTGATTCGGATTAAGGCCCCTTGGCAAATGGGCAAAACGTCCCTGATGTCAGGGACGTTAAACCATGCACAGAGTCTGGGATATCGCACGGTTGCCTTAAATTTTCGAGAGGCGATCGCCGATGAATTGCAGAATTTAGAGGGGGTGTTGCAGTGGTTCTGTATCAGCGTTGGGGAGGTATTAGGGGTAACCAAGTCTGTAGAGGA
>NZ_JAFLQW010000309.1 GCF_017313335.1 Phormidium pseudopriestleyi FRX01
GGGCGATCGCAATGGATTGACTCTCTCCTTCTTGCTTTTCTAGCACTTTGGAAATGTCATCTTTATCTTGGATTTCAATTTTGGCAATGGGAGAATTGAAATATACAATGGTTTCATGTCCGAGGGATTCGAGGGTGGTGACTTCCACCTCAATTTTATCATGTTCTGGAGTATTGCTATCCGCTAATAAAAAGGCTTCGGGACGTAATCCGGCAAAAATTGGTTTATTGATATAGCGCTCAATTTCATGGTAGCGATCGCAGGTTTCAGGGGCGATCGCCAGGTGTTGGGTTCCGTAAGTAATGGCAAACTGACCACTTTCGGTTTTGCGTAACTCACTATGAAAGATATTCATTGCTGGAGACCCCATAAATCCCGCGACAAATACATTGATTGGGCGATCGTATAACTCTTGAGGCGGTGCCACTTGCTGGAGTTCTCCCGATCGCATGACTGCCACGCGATCGCCCATTGTCATCGCCTCCACTTGATCGTGCGTCACATACACCGTTGTCGTTCCCATCTTGCGCTGCAAATCTGCAATTTCTGTGCGAATTTGCACCCGCATTTTAGCATCCAAATTAGACAGCGGTTCATCCATTAAAAACACCGCCGGGTCTCGCACAATTGCCCGTCCCATTGCCACCCGTTGTCGTTGTCCCCCGGACATTTGTTTGGGTTTATTATCCAACAAATGGGTCAAACCCAACTTTTCAGCCGCCTCCGCTACCCGCTGTTGTCGTTCCCCTTTCGCCACCTTCATCATTCGCAGGGGAAATTCCATATTTTGCCGGACTGTCATGTGCGGATACAGTGCATAATTCTGGAAAACCATCGCAATATTTCGGTCTTGCGGGCTTTTATTATTCACTACAGCGTTGCCGATGATTAATTTCCCCGCACTAATATCTTCCAACCCCGCTAACATCCGCAGGGCGGTCGATTTGCCACAACCCGAAGGTCCAACAAAAACCATAAATTCGCCATCTTCAATGGTTAAACAGAGGTCTTTCATGGCCGTGAAGCCATTTGCATAAACTTTGTAAATGTGGTCAAATTCTACTTTTGCCATTGTTTTAATTTTTGGATAGTTTAGACAACAATACTGGAAAAAACCCTGCTATATCAGTCCTTAAAGCCCCTCTCCCGTTTTGAGAGAGGGTTTTGGGGTGAGGGCTAATTCCTAACCCTTGATACCCGAGGAAGCAACCCCTTGAACAAACCATTTTTGGAAGATTAAGAAAATCCCTAACATCGGTGCAACCATCATCACCCCAAAGGCCATAATATCTCCCCATTGGATTGGAGGTAAGGTTTGAAATTGGGCGATCGCCACGGGTAAGGGACGGACTCTTTCTCCAACTGCAATCATCGTCGGCCACAGGAAAGAACCCCATTGGGTTAAAAAAGTGAGAATTGCGACTGATGCAAAAACGGGTTTAGAAACCGGCACAATAATTTCAAAAAATGTCCTCACGGGACCCGCCCCATCTACCCTAGCCGCTTCTTCCAATTCTTTGGGCAAAACGATAAAAAAGGTGTAGAATAAATAGATGGAAAAAGCATTTGCAATAAAGGGAATGATTTGGGCTGTGTAAGTATTGCGTAATCCTAACCAGGTGATTTGAAAGAACAAGGGAACCGCAATAGCTTCAAAGGGGATAATCATCAGGGCAATAATTACGGGAAAAATTATGTCTCGTCCACGCCACTGCAATCGGGCAAAAGCATAAGCGGCCATTGAATTTACGACTAAACCCAACAGCACAATCGCCCCGGTAATAAAAATCGAGTTCCAGAAAAATTGGGTAAAATTGACCCGATTAAACACATCCTGATAGTTTTGCAAAGAGGGGCGATCGGGGATAAAGGCTTTCAACGACCCCGCCTCTACCAAAATTAGATTATCAGGCTTGAAACTTCCAACTATCATAAATAAAATGGGCGCAATAAATAACAGCGCCAAAATCGTCAAAACCAGGTAGCTAATGATGATACCAAACCGTTGCTGGTTTTGGCGCTGGGCTACCAATTTGGCATCGGGTGGATTAGCAACTCGCGCACCGAGATTTGGGTCTTCTTTGGGAATTCCGGAAATTTGTTTCATGAATTTTTTAGCACTAACAACCTTGAAAATGAGCAGAAAATTCTAGCTAAAATTCTAGCTGAGGATGGATTTAATCAATCGTCCGTTCTTCTTTAATCAACGTTCTTTGGATTATAGTAATCCCGAGTACAACCAGGAAAAAGACCACAGTCATTGCCGCCCCTTTTGCCATTTTTTGTTGTTCATAGGCTGCGCTAACTGCTTCATACATCACCGTCGTGGTGGCATCCAGCGGGCCTCCATTGGTCATAATTTCGATTTGGTCGTACAGGCGAAACGACAGAATCGAAGTCACCAACATCACAAAAATCAAGGTATTTCTCAGTTGGGGTAACGTGATGTGAAGAAACTGGTTCCATTTATTGCTGCCATCAATCGCAGCAGCTTCGTATAAATCACTGGGAACTGACTGTAAACCGGCTAAGAGAATCACCATTTGAAATCCCACCCCCTGCCACATAGATAGCAGCATAATTGCCGGGAGTGCTAGATAGGGGTCACGCAGAAAATCTCGCGGTTCCCATAATCCAAAGGTGATTAAGTCGAGAAAAGAATTCATCATGCCATTGGCACCTGGGGCATAAATCAAAATCCATATCACGGAAACCAACGCCATTGGAAAAACCACCGGCATAAAAAACAAAGTCCGAAAGATAGCCATGCCGCGCAGGGGACGGTTGAGTAAGAGGGCCAAACCGAGGGCGATCGCCGTTTGCAATGGTACGACTATAATTGCAAAAAGGGCATTGTTGAGTAACGCCCGACGAAAAGACGGTTCGCTAAAAATTCGCGCATATTGTTCTAACCCAATAAACCGCGTGGGTAACGGCGAACCGAGACGTAAATTCGTAAAAGACAAAATCGCCGCTAAGGTAAAAGGCAAAGCCACAAAGAGGAATAATCCAATCAATGCAGGGGCGGCCATCCCTAGGGCGCTGCGCCTGTCATTTTGAGCAGTTAGAGTTGTTTGATTGGTCATAAGTTTAGATTCAAATTCATCTTGAAAATCACTGAATTGACTCAAATACCCGGTCACCGCTAGGAAAGAGTTCGCGGATATTTGGGGATGTTCTGGGAGTGCTAACTCACGTTAGGATACCCTTCATTATCTCGAATGTCTAGGTCAATCTCGGTTGCGGCCCGTTCTAAAGCTTCTTGCACTTCGAGTCCATTGCGAATGTTATTAAAAGCTTCTTGAAAGGCAGAAGTAATCACCGGATAACCGGGAGTTTGAGGACGGGGCACGGTTTTATTATTCAACAATTGTGAAGAAAACAGACGCAACGGCCCGCCTTCGCGGTATAATGGAGATTGTGCGATCGCACTTTGGGTGGCGGGTACGGCCCCATTCGCATTAGACATCGCTAACACTTCATTCGGCTGTAATAGAAACTCTAAAAATGCCATTGCCGCTTGGGGGTTTTGACTTCTTTGTGTTATTCCCCAATTCCAAGAACCCTGGGCGGTTTTCGATCCATTGCCTAAATTCGGCAGCGGTAACACGACTAAATCATCCCCAAAAGCCTCTGCATAACTGGGATAGACCCAATGTCCCGCCCAAGAAAGCGCCACCCGTCCCGTGGTAAAGGCGGCGTCATCCACATTGGGATCAACGTAGCCATTTTGCATCCAAGACTGCACCTGTTCCATTGCGGCAACGGATTCGGGACTATCCATGACCCCGGAAGCAGTTTGGTAGTCTGTGCGATCAATAGTTGCCCCGCCTGCGGAATATAACAGCGGCATAAAGGCATAAGTAAACCACTCTCCGGAATAGTTTAGCTTGAGGTCGAGCACTTGCCCGTCCGGGTCATTTTCGGCTAAGGTGGCTAATGCACGATTAAATTCCTCGGCAGTCCAAGCATCGGCGTTCCCTTGTGGAATGCGAATTCCGGCAGATTCTAGCAGACTGCGGCGTCCGTAAATTCCCAGTCCCGAATCAAATGTTCCCACGGAATAGAGGCGATCGTTATAGGTTCCCTGGATGAGAATCGACGGCAGCAAATCCATGCGGACTTCTGAAGAAATCAAGTCGTCAATGGGTCTGAGGTTTTGCTGCCAGACATAATTATAGATAAATGGCCCATCAAATTCTAGCACATCAGGCAAATCTCGTGAGATTGCTGCCGCTTGGACTTGGGCATTATAGGAACCTTCCGGTAAAAAAGTGAGCTGAACGGTGACCTCATCGTGAGCAGTATTAAACCGATTGACTTGTTCTTGCAGGGTGATTCGTTCTGAATCTTGACCGGCGTGCGCCCAAACTTCCAGGGTACCGGGGTCCCTGGCATTCCTGACACATCCCACAATGATGCTCAGGAGGAAGACAGTAAAAGCCAGCATTCGATATAAACGTTTAAATTTCATGGCGGGTTGATTCTGATTCCCAAACATAATTGGTTCCCGTGTTCTCTCTATTTTTACGACAAATTGGAGCTTTGTGTTGGTTTATGGAAGAAAAAAACAAATAATTTTAAGTTTCTTAACCAAAGTTCATTCAAGTCTTAATTTTTGTTAAGGTAGTGTTCGGATTACATTAGTGTGAGTGAGATTCTTGTGGATTCAATTCAGAGGGAGTAAGAGCGGATATGGTGAGTTTGACAGGAGGCGATCGCCAACTGCCTGGGTATTACCTTCAGATTTCAGACCTTTTTTATCCTGATGAAATGCCAGTTTAACGGGTTTTTACCTAGACTTAGGGTGAAGTAGTCTCAAACTTAGGATTGGCTTTTTTCAAGAAAAACCAAGTTTGGGGAGAAACTTGCCCATCGATAATTACGGTCGCTTCAGGATATTGCAAATTGATATCCCCTTGAAAATTTTTCACGGCTGCTTCGGTCTTGGGACCAAACTTTCCATCAACTCCCATTTCGCCCAAATCGTATCCCATATTTAATAAAATCTGTTGAATCTCTTTAACGTCTTCCCCTTGACTTCCCCATTCTAATATGCATTGAGATAACATGATTGTGCCTCCAACTTTTTTCTAACGATTTGATAAAATTCACACAGGTTCTCCTCTGGGTATGATTCAGTTCAGAACTCGGACTCCTATCGATTCAGAGCCAGTTTAGCCTCGTCTCTGCTTGGTCTCCCACTATCCCCGGATATATTTTGGGGATGAAATCCTCGGGCGTCGCTACAGTCTGGGCAAGACAAACGGGGTTTATACCCAAAGTTTTTACTCATTCGTACCCAATTAGGGCCAGAAACTGGGCTTCTTGTCCTCTTCATCTAATAGCTGCCCGAATGTCCGAACCCCAGGCAAATCAGGGGTTTCCACCGGACCTCGGATGCTCGACCCGATCGCGATCGCCCCGTCGGATTTCCTGGAGTTCGACGGGCGACGGCTTCACTTTTGTATTAAACTAGAGTTACGGCGTCCTTTCTCATCACGAGTCAGGCCAGCGAAAATCCCTCTCCCGATGAACATCGAGCTAGGGTAAACCATGAGCAAAAATTATTAACAAAAAACGATGAATTTGCACGGAATTGAAACAGGAATGACAACTTTAGTTATTTCAGGAAATATTATTTTAACCAGTTTGTGCCAACTTTTAGCTATCTTAGTCATTGGCTTAGGGGTCACAAGAGCTTTAATCATTTTTGTCAAAGATGCTCTCTTTAAACCTCACACAACCGAAGCCTTTATGCGCAGCCGGTTAGTGATGGGATATTCGTTCTCTTTAGGGTTAAGTTTCCTCATTGGGGCGACGATTTTAAAGACAATGATTTCTAGTCAATGGGATGATATTGCCCGGTTAGTCGCGATTATTGCGGTGAGAACGGTCCTGAATTATTTATTACTTCAGGCGATCGCTAAAGCAACCCCGGAAGTCGCACAATTAGACAGTCCTGTTCAAGCCTAAAAGGATTGCTGATGGCAGCAATTTAAGGAGGCGATCGGCAGTTGGTTGAACAAATTCTCAATCGCTTAGAGGGACTACGATGAAAGAGCTACCTGATGAAAAAACCCTGCTTGAACTTTTGGAAATGACAAAAATCGCTGAACAAAAGGCAAGAAAAACCAGCGAACTGGCAACAGACATCGCCTTAAAATATCAAAACTGGATGCGGGAAATTCGAGAAGCCAGGAGCAGTTTGCATAAACCGGATCGACATTTTCATCCATGAGATACTTGAGGTTCATGACCCTTTTTCTCTGCCTTTTGTTGTTCTCGGAGTTTTTGGAGTCTAGCTGCTGCGGGATGGAGGTTCAGGGCTTGAGCTTGTCGTTGCTGATGTCCCCACTCCAGCCAATCGGCTATATATTGACTGATAGATTCTTGATTGTGTAAATAATACAAAATTGTGGCATAAACTTGTTCTAAAGTCAGGGATGTGTAAATTTTGGCGATTTCTTCAGGGGTGCGATCGCGATAAATATAGTCGTATAAAATCGTTTCAATTCCGATGCGTGAGCCTTTCAGCCGAATATCATTCGGAGCTAAAAAGTTGAAGTAATCTTCTAGTTGCATTATCATCTCCTCTTCCTTCACTAAGGGCGGCATTCACTTTTTTTAGTTTTTTGTATGACATTTCTCCTTTTCCAATGCAGACGCGGGAGGAGTTGGAACGTGAGTTTGAGGAACTCAATCGGAGTTTTGAGGAGTTCAAGAAATGATAGTTGTTTCAAATACCACGCCCATCAGTGAATTAGCGAAAATTGGGCGGTTAAATTTACTCCCTGATTTGTTTGGGCAAATCATTATTCCGCAAAAGGTGTATGATGAATTAACCACAGGGAGACATCCAGCCGCCTCTCAAGTACCTTTAAAAGAACTGTTAGATGCCCTGATTGCCGGTGGGAAACGGATTAGTCCAAAGCTTTATCGGGAGGTGCTGGCGACGGCGGGTGAGTAAGTTGCTCTGACATAACGATACTCGCTATTGATTACGAACAGGAATCTGAACGATTTTAAGTGTTAGATTGGTATTCAATCTAACTGGCATAAATGGTTTATTTTTTTTATAAATTAAGGAGAAAGTTGATGGGAATTGAACGGCGAATGTCACGGGATATTTTTGCAGCTACTGAGATTGTTGAACTGAAGCAGCCTTGTTTCACTAGCACGGGTGTGTTGTATCCTGGACTTTATCCGGTGGGACAATTGCCGGATGTGGCGTTTGAAATGGGGTTAGTGGATAGAGTTTATCCGGAACGGGGGAAGGCGGGGAAGGAGGAACAGCAATCTCCGCCGGATGAAAGTTAATGGGTTTGAGCGCGACCCTTGCAGGAATTTGAGAATGGAGCTAAATTTGAAAGTCTTGGGAGTGCGAGCATCTTGCTCGCTTTTTTTATCACAAATGACACTATCACAAACGACACTAGACTATAGTTAATTTGGATGAATTAGACAGGAGGCAGAGCCTCCAATTGGGCATTCCTAGGCAGAGCCTAGGAACGAGGAGGGTGTGGGGTTTTTTGGAGGAGGCAGAGCCTCCAATTGGGCATTCCTAGGCAGAGCCTAGGAACGAGTGGGGCGGGTTTTTTGCCGGGTGTATTGTCCTTTAAATTTTATTAACAATGTCAATAAATCCTTATGGTTGGATAGGAGAATCTCTCGGGACGATTCATCGGGTAAATTGGTATCGTTCGGTGCAAGAAATAACGGGACGTCCCGGTGCTGTTGTTCGGATAGATGGGCAAGAGTTTATTAATTTTGCGAGTAATGATTATCTGGGTTTGGCGGGAGATAATCGTCTGATTTTAGCTGCAATAGAAGCGACTCAACGCTATGGTACGGGGGCGACGGGTTCGCGGTTGATTACGGGACATCGCCCGATTCATCGGGAGTTGGAACGGGCGATCGCAGCCCTGAAACAAACGGAGGATGCGATTGTTTTTAGTTCCGGTTATTTAGCCAATTTGGGGGCGGTTTCGGCTTTGGTGGGGAAGCGGGATTTAATTCTTGCGGACCAATACAATCATGCGAGTCTGAAAAATGGAGCCGTTTTGAGTGGGGCGACGGTTTTAGAGTACGAACATGGGAATGTGGAGGGGTTGAAATTTCTGTTAGACTCTCATCGAAATGCTTATCGGCGCTGCTTGATTTTGACGGATACGGTGTTTAGTATGGATGGGGATTTATGTCCTCTCCCCGAAGTATTAGAGTTGGCTGAAACTTATGGCTGTATGCTGTTAGTGGATGAGGCGCATGGAACTGGGGTGTTAGGAGAAACGGGTGCTGGTGCGGTGGAATATTTTGGTTGTACGGGGCGGGAGTTGATTCAAATGGGAACGCTGAGTAAGGCGTTAGGGAGTTTGGGGGGATATGTGGCAGGAACGGCTGAGTTAATTGATTTTCTGCGAAATCGGGCGGGGACTTGGATTTATACGACGGGACTTTCCCCGGCAGATACGGCAGCGGGGTTAGGGGCGATCGCCATTGTGAATCAGGAACCGCAAATCCGGGCTAAATTGTGGCAAAATGTCAAGTACCTTAAACAGTTGCTGGCAGAGAGTGTACCCTCGGTGGCATCAAGGTTACTGCCCTCAGAGTCCCCGATTCTGTGTTTGCAAGTCCCTGATGCTCAAACGGTTTTAGCCGTGGGAGAGGGACTCAAAGCTGCCGGTATTTTAGTGGGTGCTGTCCGTCCTCCGACGGTCCCAACCAGCCGGATTCGGGTGACGGTGATGGCAACTCACGAAAAGGCTCACTGTGAGCGTCTTGTTGAAGGGTTGAAGTCTCTATTAAAATTCTGATGAACCGAACTCTAAATGCTGCTTTTCCTGCTTTGGGACTGACGATCGCCTTGATGGGAGGTCCTGGACTGTTGCCAATATTGGCTGTACCGGAGGCAGTTGCCCAAACTCGCCCTCAAGATTTCCTGACGGAGGGGGTGCAGAAATTGGAGGCGGAAGACTATGCGGGGGCGATCGCGGATTTGACTCGGGCGATCGAGTTAGATCCGACATTGACGGAGGCTTATACAGCACGAGGAATTGCTCGTCATCGGAGTGACGACTATGTGGGTGCGGTGGCAGATTTTACCAAAGTGCTGGAAATCCAGCCTGAAAATAGTCAAGTTTATGGGTTGCGGGCTTTAGATTATTTATACTTGCAAGAGTATCAGGCGGCGATCGCTGATTTTAATCGGGTGATTGAGGAGAATCCCAGGGATGCGGATGCTTATATGCTCAGGGCAGAGGCCCATACGGAACTGGGGGAGTTTGAGCGAGGGATTCGAGACTATAACCGGGCGATAGAACTAGCACCGGATAACCCCACATTTTATAGAAGACGAGGGCAAAGTCGCGCCCGGAGTGGGGATTATCCTGGAAGTATCGAAGATTTTAATCGGGTGCTTGAACTCGATGCGAATGATGCTCTTGCCTATGTTTTTCGGGGAAATGCTTATGACGATCGCCAGGATCAAGAAGCCGCCCTCGCCGATTACGAGAAAGCCTTGGAACTGGACCCGAATTTAGCTCAAGCCTATTATAATCGGGGAATTACCCGACGTCGGTTGGAAGATTATCGTGGGGCGATCGCCGATTATACGAAGGCGATCGAGTTCAATCCGACTGATACAAATTCCTACTTAAATCGCGGGGTTGCTTATGCTCTATTGGAACAATTTCCCGATGCGATCGCCGACTATACCCAAGCAATTCGGTTTAATCCTAACTTAGGAGAAGCCTATTATAATCGCGGGCTGACTTATCAACGGATGGGGGACTCACAATCAGCGCGGGCGGATTTTCAACAAGCCGCGCAACTCTATCAACGACAAGGATTGACTCGAAAATACCAAGATGCGATCGAGGCAATTGAAAATCTCATTCGGTAATTGAAACTCCCCCAAAAAACGGGCAGAACCATTAGGAATTGGGCGGAAAATTGGGCGAAATGTCCCCAAAATCTTGGGCAAGGATGAGGATCATCTCGATTCCGAGGTAAACTATAAAGATTAACTTAGGGGCAAAAGCAATGAAGGGAATCGATGTGGTGATGGAACAGCAGCATAGTCCCAATCGACTGGGTGATCGCATTGGCAAGGTTTTGATTATTGCGTACAAAGAATCAACGGATTTGCTGGAGAAGACTTTGCGAGAGGAAGGGTTAACTCCGGAAGTAGTGCGACAGGCAGAGAATCCAGCGATGCAGGACTTTTCCCCCAACTATCGCTGTCTGCTCAACCATCGTTCAGCTTGGGAAAAAGCCTTGAGTGGACCCCAACCCACATTAATTGTCGAAGCAGATTTTGTGCCGGTGGAAGGATTCGGACAACTGCCGTTATCTTTTCCGGGCGATCGCACGGATCTGGGAATTGCGTGGCTTTATACCTGTGCTTCCCAAATTTATAGCGTTTCTCAAGAAGGCTATGCGGAGGGATTTTCTACCTCAATGGTGGCTTATATCATCACCAATCATAGCGCTGAGTATTTGATGAAATTGGCGGATCGAATCACCGATGAAATTGGGCCGAAGAAATACTTCTCTTGGGATTCAGGAATTGATACGTTTCTGCGCCAACACAAATTTAAGAATTACGTTCCGTTTCGCAACTATGGAGAACATGGAGGACCTCCCAATCCCGAACATGGTCAAAATCAACTCAGTTCCAGCCATCGCGCAGACATTCTTTATGGAAAACTGGCCTTTTTACCGATGTATGCCTCTGAAGATTACGGCGGGAGTTTGAAGTTTTTGGGAGTCCGACTCAAGGCCCGTCTTAAAGGCATCGGGCGTTTAGTAACGGGACGATATATTCGGTTGCCGGTGCTGAAAAAGTCGAATGTTCCAGGTAGACTCCTGAGTTTTGCCATTCGCCGACACCTCACCCCGAGACTGTGAGAGGAATGTGTTAGAGCAACCGCGTCGAGAGAGTTCAGCAATTGTAGGGTGGGCATTGCCCACCTGAATTACGGTGGGCATTGCCCACCCTACAATTGCTGATTAAATACTGTACCGGCATCCCAGATTTGTGACGAAGGAGGCCAAAATTTTGTACAGAAACCGGGTTTATAACCTTTACTGTAGCCCTGGACTAGAGCAACTGTCAGAAAACCGGGGGATTCTCCCCCCTGAACCCGTCGCAGTCGCCCCCCTTAAATTTTGGGAAACTAGGTTAGGGTAAAAATAGCGTATATTTTTTCTGCTATTGAATCGTGATGTTGTTAAAACCTGTATCGGTATCCCTGACGGCGATCGCCCTGGTGATCGGATTGAGTGCCTGTGCCAATAGTCCGAATAGCGAAACCTTAGAACGGACCTTTGCTGCGGATCCGCTGCTGGAAGAGAATGGGAAAACTCCAGTGGCACCTCCACCGCCTCCGGGTCCCGCCTTGGAGGGAGTGCAGGGATCCTCTGAACTTCCCGAGGATTTCCTGGAAACCATTTCCCCCTATCCCAATGCAGAATTTATCCGGACGATCGCCTCGAATGAGACTCCCGAATCCACAGACGCGGATGCGGGAGTTGTCACCCTCTGGCAAACTTCAGATACTGCCGAACAAGTGCTGAACTTTTATGAACAACAGTTTAATCAGCCGAATTGGGAAATTGTACCCCAAGCCAATCAAGCCGGACCCCAGCCGAATTTAATCGCCCGTTATGGACTGGATTTGCTGGTGAATATTGACGTCACACCGGAAATTGGCAGGGCGGAAAATCCTCCGGAAAAGGGAGAATTTCTGATTAGTTACATTCGGTCCAATCCGGCGCAAACCACTGGAGAAACCCCCGGAGTTCAACCCCCCAATGCGATCGCTATCGAAGCGGCAACCCCGGTATCTCAACCCACCTCGGAACCCCCGGCGACATCCGCCACCCCCACTGCAATAGAACAGGTCCCCGAACAGTTGCGACCCTATTTGCGCGACTTAGAAAAAATGGGGATTGCGATCGCCCAACCCTCGGGGAATACCAGCGCTAATACTACAGAATCTACCGTGGATCTCAACCAAGGAATTACTCGCAAGCAATTTGCACGATGGTTGTTGGAGGTGAATAATAAAATCTATGCCAACCAAACGGGAAAACAAGTCCGATTGACACCTACCACCGCTAACCCAGCCTTTTCCGACGTGAACTCTAATCATCCCGATTTCCAAGTGATTCAAGGATTAGCCGAAGCGGGGATTATTCCCAGCGCATTGAGTGGAGAGAGTAGCGCCACCACATTTCGCCCCGATGCCATTCTCACCCGAGAACAATTGATGTTGTGGAAAGTGCCGTTAGATATCCGCAGCAATTTACCCAGCGCATCTGTGGATGCGATTAAGGAAAGCTGGGGGTTCCAAGATGCGGGTAAAATTGACCCAAATGCTTTGCGGGCGGTGTCTGCCGATTATCAAAATGGGGAACGGTCGAATATTCGCCGTGCTTTTGGTTATACTACCTTATTTCAACCGAAAAAAGAGGTGACACGGGCTGAAGCGGCTGCCGCCTTGTGGTTTTTTGGGGTACAAGGGGATGGACTAACGGTTCCCGATGCCCTGAAAAATTCCAGTCCCGTGGCACCGTAAAGGCGGTATCGGAAGGCATTTGGGGTACTCTCTAGGAAATGCCTAAACGGATGAAATTGAGGGTGGATAGTCACGATAGTCACCCTCTCCCTGAGATAGATACCTTGTAACGGTTTAGGATAAAAGTGAGCCAGCGTTTATCAGTCGGTCAAAAATTTTGGAGGTTATTCCTCACTACGGTCCTGGTGATTTTGGTGGGATGGATTCCCCTACAAATTGCGATCGCCCGTCTGTTCGTCCCAGTTCCCCAAGCGATTGTAGTTCTAGGAGGACATCCCCACCGGATGACCTGGGCTGCCCAGTTTTGGCAGCAGCAGCCCCATTTGGATATCTGGCTGTCGGGAGTGGGGGTGGAAAATCCGGGCTATCGTCAGATTTTCCAGAACGCGGGAGTCCCAGAATCGCAACTCTATTTTGAAACGAGATCTACGGATACCGTGACGAATTTTACAGATATGCGTGAGGAGTTGGTATCCCGGGGTCTGCGGTATGTGTATTTAATCACGTCGGATTATCATATTCGCCGTTCCTGGGCGATCGCCTTGTTCGTTTTTGGCAGTCGCGGGATGATCATCACCCCGATTGCCGTACCTTCTCAGGGGATTCCCCTTGAGTCCCCGGGGCGAGTTTTTCGCGACAGCTTGCGTTCAATTCTGTGGATCTTTACTCGGTATTCTGGGGCGGATCTCAATCCCAACTTGCCCTAAATCTTCGGGAAACCGACTTCAAGAGTTAGCTGGAACTGTAGGAAAATAGTAGGGGAAATCCCAGGTAAATAACCATGACAGTGTTAGAGTCCGATCGCTTATTTGAGACGATTGAAACCTTAGTGTTGCATCATTCGCCCAGTGGGGATGAGGGGGAAATCGATCGCTGGTTATTAAATCGATTTCAGGAGATTGGGGTGGAGGTATGGCAGGATGCCGCAGGAAATGTGATTGCCAAAACTCCGGGACGCCCAGGGGGGAAGTCCCTGGCGATTACCGGACATAAAGATGAAATTGGGGCGATCGTCAAAACCATCGAACCCACGGGAAGAGTCCAAGTCCGTAAATTGGGCGGTTCGTTCCCTTGGATTTATGGGGAGGGGGTGGTGGATTTTTTAGGCGATCGCCTGGTTGTCAGTGGCATCCTCAGCTTTGGGTCCCGTCACATCTCCCACGAATCTCCCCAACAGGCATTTCAGAAAGATAAACCCGTGAATTGGGAAGATGCCTGGGTAGAAACTAAATCCACTCCCGAGGTATTAGCAGAGGCAGGGGTGCGTCCCGGTACTCGCATGGTGGTGGGCAAACATCGCAAAAAACCCTGGCGTTTGGGGGATTATATCGCCAGTTACACCCTGGACAATAAAGCATCGGTGGCGATTCTGTTAGCTTTAGCCGAAACCGTGAAAAATCCCCCGGGAGATATTTATTGGGTGGCATCGGCAAAGGAAGAGGTTGGGGCAGTGGGGGCCTTGTATTTTACCAACCGCCAACGGTTGGATGCTTTAATTGCTTTAGAAATTTGTCCCGTGGCCCCGGAATATCCGATCGCCGAGGGAGAGGTGCCCGTGTTGCTGTCTCAGGATGGGTATGGGATTTACGATGAAGGGTTGAATCGGGAGATTCGGCAGGCGGCAGAACAAGAGGCGATCGCCCTGCAACTGGCAACCATTAGCGGATTTGGCAGTGATGCCTCCATTGCCATGAAATTCGGCCATGTCGCCCGGGCTGCCTGTTTAGGCTTTCCCACCCAGAATACCCACGGCTATGAAATTGCTCATCTCGGGGCGATCGCCAACTGCATTCGGATTCTCCAACGGTACTGCCTCCAGGAATAACCCCGATTAGGATGCCCAGGGATTGGCGATTCATCGGGTCAAATCCGGTGATTTAGCCCCCGTGAGGGCCGACTCGGGGCTAAATATAAATACAAAATAAGCGCTCAAATCCTTGCTATGCAAGACTTTCCAGCAATTCGTCTAAAATCTCTAATTTTTTTTGAAAAAAGGGTTGACAATACTAGGCAACCTAGTTAATATATAAAAGGTGCTGAGGGCACAGCGACAAAAACGCACAGACGACCTCAACAAAGCACGAACTACCTGCCCCCATCGTCTAGAGGCCTAGGACACCTCCCTTTCACGGAGGCGACGGGGATTCGAATTCCCCTGGGGGTATTATACCGCAGTGCGGTAGGATTCATAAAAAAGACATCTCATGTTGAATGAGGTGTCTTTTTTAATGCGATCGGGTTAAGTACACCGATTCAACCCCGGGTGAAAATCCGCCGCCATCAATCACAGGGATTATTCCGAGAGATTGTCAAACTTTTCCTGAACCGAGAGTTTGAGTAGAGAGTTCAGGAAAATCAGAAATGTGAAACCCGAGAGGGTAAAAAAGGCGATCGCCCCGCCTGGATAGGTCCCTATCAAAAGGACTGTACCCGCCACCAGAAAAAAGCCACTCACGCAAACATAAATCAAACTTTTAATGGCTAGATTAATGCGTTTGAGGAGGCGATCGCTTTCCAAGGACCGGACGCGAAATTCCAACTCACCCCGTTCAATCCGTTGTTCCATCCGACGGATAATTTCCCCTTGTCGGGGTTGTTGCAATCGATATTTGACAAAGTCTCGCGCCTGTTGAGTCAGTCCACTGATTAGACTGGTTTTACCTCGGGCCATTGTGACCCTGCGAATAAACGGTTTAGCACAGGCAACGGGATTGTATTGTGGGTCTAACGTGCGGGCGATGCCATCTAGGGTGGTGAGGGATTTGAGAATAAACGTCATTTGTGCCGGTAAGCGAAACGGTTGCTGCTGAAACATCGCATACAACTCGCTTCGCAGTTCCCGTAATGCCTTAATTTCTAAAGGCTTTTCCGTGAAATTTTCTAATAGAAAGGTAATCATCCGGCGCACGGGTTTCATATCCGGAACCGGGACGATTAACCCCATTTCAATTAAGCTATTGAGAACCGCTTCGGTGTCTTTTTTTAAGACAGCAAAGAAGGTCCGAATCATCCGGTCTTTGGCCAGAGACTTGAGTTCGGCCATCATGCCAAAATCGTAAAAAATGAGACTGCCTTCGCGATTGACCGCCATATTTCCCGGATGGGGGTCGGCTTGAAAGAAGCCATCTTCTAGGAGTTGTTTGAGATAACAGCAAATTCCGAGGACGTTGATTTGCTTGACATCAATGCCACAGGATTCTAACGTTTGGAGATCGTTAATTTTGATGCCAGGTAAATATTCCATTCCCAACACCTTGCCACTCGTGTAGCGCCAATAGATTTTAGGGACCAGGATGTTGGTATAATCTCGAAAATTTTCTCGAAAGCGATCGGCATTTTTGCCTTCTTGAACGTAATCGATTTCTTGGGAGAGGAAATTAACGAATTCCTGATAGATTTCTTGTAACTCGTATTTGCGAGTCCAGGGGAAAAAGCGATTGCAAATTTTCACCAAGTCTTGCAATGCTTGAAAATCGAGTTGAAATAATTTTTCTAACCCGGGACGCTGGACCTTGATGACCACATCTTCTCCGGTATGGAGACGTGCTTTGTGGACTTGGCCCAGACTTGCTGCGGCGATGGGGAATTCATCAAAATCGCGAAAGAGGGAGTAAACAGAGTTGCCGAGTTCGGATTCAATGACGGCGATCGCCTCAACGGAACTAAATTCCGGGACTTGATCCTGCAAGGTGGCCAATGCTTTAACGTATTCTTTGGGGAGAATATCGGCCCGGGTGGAGAGTGCCTGACCGATTTTAATAAAAGTCGGGCCTAAATCAAGGAGGGTTCCTACTAACCATTCCGCGCGACGATAGCGGTGATGGGAGGCATTGCGAGCAACCTTATCATCCCACCACAGGTAGAACATCAACTGGGCAGCAGAGCTAAAAATATCAAGTTGACGCCCTAGCAAAGAATAGTTAGAGCGTTGCCACCGGAGTGGTTTCGGAGCCGTCTTTACCACCATTTTTCGGTCAAGCGATGTGAATTCACCCCGAACAAGCGACAAGTTTTTTACCTCAAAATTGTACGATCTAGGCGATCGGATGGCGATCGCCCACCCTACTGTCTTTCATTAAAACATGAAACAGGGCAAGGGGGAGTGTCATTCAGGGGAGACCTAACCCCCCAACCCCTGACCTAGGAGGTCAGGGGGAGCCGTCCATCCCCTCCTAGTCAAGAGATTTATGGGGATACCTAACCCCCCAACCCCCTGACCTCCTAGGAGGTCAGGGGGAGCCGTCCATCCCCTCCTAGTCAAGAGATTTATGGGGATACCTACCTCTTTTAAGAGGAGAGGGGCGGAGAGAGAGAGGGTTTCAAAGCCCCTCCCCTCGGAGGGGAGGGGTTTGGGGAGAGGTTTCTTCCCTCGGGACTAAGCGAGGGAACTGTCCGCCAATTGAGGTAAGGTCAGGGTAAAGCAGGTTTCCCAAGCGGTGGAGTTTTTGATGGGTTGACTGGAGACGGTAATCGAACCATTGAGGTGTTGAACCAAACATTTAACCAGGGCCAATCCTAAGCCGGTGCCGCCGATCGCCTGTTGGGTGACCCCTTGACCCCGACGAAACTTTTCAAAAACATGGGGGAGGTCCTCGGGAGAGATTCCTGCACCTGTATTGGTTAACGTCACGATCACTTGGTTTTGTTGTAAATCAATGTGGTGAGAGGCGCGTAAATACACGGTGGTCCCGGGGTCGGAATATTTCCCAGCATTGGTGAGCAGTTCGTGCAGGATCCGTTCAAAACTTTCGGCGTCGGTGTTGAGTTTAAAAATTTTCTTGCCAATCCCTTTGGGGGCGCGTTTGGGCAATTCCAAGCTGAGATTTAATCCCTTTTCCTCAAATTTATCCTGAAACGAGTTGGCGATGTCATTAAGGACGAGTTTCAGGTCAAGGTTTTGAACATGAATGGTAGCTTGATTCGACTCATACTCCTGAAGTTTGAGCAAATCGCGAACTAAATTGCTTTCTCTGCGCCATTCCGACTCTAGGATATCCAGATAGCGGGTTTGGCGATCGGGGGTAATTCCCGGCTGCCGCAACATCTGGATGGCGACTTTCATGCTGGTGAGGGGGGTATTGAGTTCGTGGGAGAGGGTAGCTAGAAATTCATCCTTGAGATGGTTTAATTGGCGCAGTTGGTCAATTTGCTGACGGGTTTTTTCGTAGAGTTTGGCTTGAACGTCCAAAGAGCGCTGTAATTGAGCCGTGCGTTCTTCAACCAATGCCTGAACTTGCTGCATGGTTTGGCTGTGGAGGATAGCGGTGCTCAGTTGAGCGGCTACTAATTCGACGAGACGGAGTTCCTCGACTTGCCATTGACGGGGTGCACTGTGTTCGAGGACGAGAAAGCCCAAAACCTTGCCTGGGCCGGATCCGGCACTGGTAATCCCGACCAAGGGAAAGGTGAGCAGAGCGGGCATTGTTTCTGGAGAGAAGATTGGGGAGGTGCCGATATCAGGATTGAGGGAGAGGAGGGAACGGCGATCGCCGATCGCCAAGGAGTTGGGGGCAGCTAAAAAGGCTTGCTGACACCAGTAACATTCCGACAACCAAAATGAGCGATCGCCCGTGGCAGCGGAGGACTGACCCTCTTTAAGGTGGGTCAACGACTTCAAATCCTGATGGGGGTGGGGGATACTGTCGGAGACAATGGTTACTTTGGCTTTGGGAAGACGGGAAGCTGCCGAATCCAGGGGCTGTTCGGAATCACCGTCTCGGGAAGCGGCGATGCGGTTACTCTGCGGGAAACGGGGTTTAAACAGGGGGTCGGCATATTTTAAGAGCAGGATGCGACCGCGATCAACTTGCAATGTTTCAGCCAGACTATGGATTGCCATCTGAAGTATTCGTTCAATATCGGCCCCTCGATGGATTGCGATCGTGAGCTCGTGGATCAGGGTTTGATATTTTTCTTTCTGGCGAACCTGTTGTTCTAAGGGCCCGACTGTCTGAGTCTGGAGGACCTGATTGAAGGCGATCGCCACTTGTTCTGACAGGGCCGTTAGGTTCATCATTTCCATAGAGCTCCAATAGGAACCCTGGGATTGCTCCAAATTTTCCAACCGGGCCATCCCCGCTGAGGCCCTCTTTCTTTCCTCCAAAGCGACTCGAAAACATCCACGCATAACAATAATGGCTCCGTTAATCTCACCCTGAAATCGGGTGGTGATGGCCAAGACTCTGCCTACGGACACTCCCGCTCCTGCGTCCACCCCTAAGACCTCTTGCCAAGCCCTCTGGGGGTCAGCGATCGCCACAAGGTTTGCACCGTCTAGGATTTCTAACCAATTTACTCCTTGCAGAGTTGCCAATTCCTCGGGCAAGAACGGGTGGTTTGGACTGGCAGGCTGCCATATCTGGGTTTGTAGGCTCTGGGTTTGGGGGTCTCGAACCACCATCAGACAACAATCGGCGGGGAATAAAGAACCCACCCACTCCAGGATGCCGCGCAACACACTCCCGGTCTCGGTTTGCGTCACGAGGATTTGGGCAATTTGTCTCCCTAAATCAGCGCGGTGGAACTCTTGCATGAATCGAGCCGGGGATTCGGGCCTCAGAACGGGTGAACTCAGGTGTATAGTAAAAGACTCAGCCATGTTTGCGATACTTTTCCTCGTAACGAGATTCAACAGGCACAGGTTGAGTCGGTTAGGGGCAGTAATTTTCCCGGGCCCTTGGGCCGGGAAGGGTGCATTGAGATCCGGTCTTCGGGATCGTTCATGCACTTGATCCACTGCATCTTGCTTCTCTCAACTGTTCCTCGCTTTATCTGCAAACCGAGCTGCCATTTTATTCATCAATGATAGACCGACTCTGCTGATCCCAAACTGATCTGGATGTTTTCTACGACACCCCAGTGGGGCTGAGTCCTTTTGATCCAGATTACACCCTGGAGAACTCCAATGGCATCCGTGATTTCGCTGCAATTGATCATTTGAGCTTGATGCTACGGTGCCAACAAATACGGCGGCAGAGGGTAGGCGATCGCCTTGGGAGGAACCCCACTCCCGAAAAAACCAATATTAAATCGTTTTGATAGTGCTAGCATCACCGATTGGTTACTGGAGTTGATGAAGATAGATGGAAACAGGTGCACAGGATTAAATTAGAAATATGGGCAGAATTTTTATTTCAGCCGGTCACGGGGGTTATGAGAATGGCGCACTCGATCCAGGGGCGATCGCCGGAGGAACCACGGAAGCGCAGGAAATGATTCTCCTGCGGGATTTAATTGTGGGGGAGTTGCGATCGCGTCCGGGGGTAGAAGTCTTAACAGTTCCCGATAACCTGAGCATGAGTCAGTCTATCTCCTGGATTAATACCCGTGCTCGGGCTTCTGATGTGGCCCTAGAAATCCATGCCAATGCCTTTGCTAACCCGACGGGCCGTGGAGCCAGCGTCTACTACATTGCCAACAATGACCAACGCCAGCAAAATGCCGAACAACTGCTGCTGAGTTTACTGAGGCGAGTTCCCCAACTTCCCAATCGGGGGGTTAAACCGGATACGGCAACGACCCTAGGCAATTTACCGTTCAATCGCTGGGTGATTATCCCCTCTTTGTTGATGGAGGTTTGCTTTCTCACCAATCCCGATGATCGGTCTTTACTCCAAAATCGTCGCCGGGACTTTGCGATCGGCATCGCTGAAGGTTTAGTTGCTTGGGCTGAAGGGACCCCCCTGCCGGACCCCGTGCCTCCAGCGACTTCCTCACCTGTGCCCCCGAGTTATCCCCCGATTAATATCAATATTAATGGGCAGATTTATGGAGAACAGGGGGTGATTATTAATGGGAATGCTTATATCCCCATTGATGTGGTGGATAGTTTTAAAGTGAACCTATCTACCAATGCAGCGATTCGGAGGGTAACCTATCGAAATATTGTATATGTCCGGGCGATTGAGTTGCGGGAACATGATATCTCGGTGGGGTGGGATGGGGGGACGCGCACGGTGCTGTTGCGATCGATTTTACAAATTTGTCCGGGGTATCTTGATCGCATTGTCGGACATGGTAACACCTCAGAAGTGCAAATGATTGTTTTTCTAAAAGGCAACAATCCCCAGGCGATCGTCCAGTTCCCGGACCTTCCCAAACTGTACCGGGAAGAAGCGGCGATCGAAGGCATCAATTACGATATCGCCTTCTGTCAAATGTGTTTGGAAACCAACTTTCTGCGCTTTAATGGGGAACTCCAACCCACCCAAAACAATTTTGCGGGTTTGGGCTCCGTGGGTGGAGGGAATACTGCCGCTTCTTTCCCCAGTGCTCGGATTGGGGTGCGCGCCCATATCCAACATTTGAAAGCTTACGCCAGTATTGAACCCCTGGTCATGGAACAGGTTGATCCACGCTTTCGCTTTGTGGCCCGTGGCATCGCCCCTTTACTGGAACAACTCAGTGGTCGCTGGGCCGCCGATCTCCAGTATGGTCAGAAAATTTTGGCCCTATTGCGACGGCTGTATGAATCTTCGGGTTTGTTGTAAGCCAACTCCAAGCCCTCAACTTTACACAAGAGAAACACGGTAGGGCTGGTAGCCTCGCGCTCTAAAGAAGCTATGTGGAAAGCCCACGCGAGCGGTTTTAACCGCCTATCGCATTTTTCCGCAAAACTCTACCCTTATAGAATATCATTGGGCAAAGGCAAGTTTTCTGGACAATGATGCGCTACCCAAATTCGGTGAAAAACCGGCAAC
>NZ_JAFLQW010000319.1 GCF_017313335.1 Phormidium pseudopriestleyi FRX01
GACCAACGACCAACGACCAACGACCAACGACCCTCACCCGTTCAGCTTTTGCTCAACCAATTGGTTGGTTAACTTGGGATCCGCACGTCCGCCACTGAGTTTCATGACTTGTCCGACAAAGAAGCCTTTGAGCTTGGTTTTGCCGCTGCGGTAGGATTCGACTTCCTGGGGATGAGCGGCGATCGCCTCGTCAATCATTTTTTCCAAGGCTGAAGTATCGCTTATTTGAATTAACCCTTTGCTTTCCACCAATTGCTTCGGTGAGCCGCCTTGGGTGAGCAATTCCGGTAAAATATCTTTGGCAATTTTGCCGCTGATGGTCCCGGATGCAATTAAGCCGGTAAGTTCTGCCAACGCGACTGGAGTCAGGGCGATCGCGGTAATATTCAGCTTTTCAGTTTTCAAATAGCCGGTAATATCCCCTTGAATCCAGTTTGCCGCTTGTTTGGCATCCCCACCTGCCGCGAGGGTGGCTTCAAAATATTCCGCCACGGCGCGTTCATCGGTGATCACCCGCGCATCGTAAGGGGATAAGCCGATTTCGGTTTCGTAACGATGGCGTTTTTGGGCGGGGAGTTCGGGGAGTTCGGATTTCCACTGTTCCAGTTGGGTGGAGGAGACTTCTATCGGTCCTAAATCCGGTTCGGGGAAGTAGCGATAATCGCTAGATCCTTCTTTACTCCGCATACTGATGGTGCGTTGGCTGCCTTCTTCCCAAAGGCGGGTTTCTTGGTAGATGGGTTCGCCGTTGTTGATGGCTTCGATTTGTCGTTCGATTTCATGCTCGATCGCCCGTTGGATGGCGCTAAACGAGTTCATGTTTTTAATTTCGACTTTGACGCCGAATTCTTCTCGTCCTACGGGACGCACGGAAATGTTCACGTCACAGCGCAGGGAGCCTTCTTGCATATTGCCGTCGCTAACGCCGAGGTAGCGGACGATCCGTTGCAGTTCTTGGGCATATTCTGCCGCTTCTTGTCCCGATCGCAGGTCCGGTTCGCTGACGATTTCGATCAGGGGAATGCCGGTGCGGTTGTAGTCTACCAGGGAGTAGGTGGAACCGGAGAGGCGATCGCTGCCAGCATGAACCAGTTTTCCGGCATCTTCTTCCATGTGTAGACGGGTAATTCCGATCCGCTTACGGGTGGCATTTCCTTGTTCGTCTACCAGTTCGATTTCCAGGCAGCCATGTTCGGCGATCGGCAAGTCATACTGAGAAATTTGATAGTTTTTCGGTAAATCTGGATAAAAATACTGCTTGCGGTCAAATTTACTGTACGGCGCAATCTCGCAGTTGAGTGCCAGTCCTGCTTTTACGGCGTATTCGAGGACCTTTTGATTCAGAACGGGCAACACCCCAGGCAATCCCATACATACCGGATCGATGTGGGCATTGGGTGGCGCCCCAAATGCTGTAGAGGAATTCGAGAAAATCTTGGTTTTGGTACTGAGCTGACAATGGGTTTCTAGTCCGATTATCGCTTCGTACTTCGTTGTTACGGGTGCAGAAGGCGTCATGAAGGTTTAAATAAGCGACTATGCAATAATACCGTTCTTATTTTAGCCTTACAGACGCCTCCTGTTGGAATAGAACCTCGGAATCATCCAGAATTCACCCGCTCAGTTGACCTGATTAAAATCTCTCATTGCCAATTATATATAAATTATTTTTAATTAAGAATTAAGCAAAATTAAGCGAGTGTAAATTTCGTGAAGATAATGATTGAATCACTGACAATTTGACCAAGCTGTGAGATAATAGGGCGAGCTTCCCGTAAATCCTGGAAGGGGGAAGGGCAATCCGGACAGAACTCGACGACGGCAAAACAGACCACCTACAGCTTCAAAACAGGCGTTTAAACTCTGATTTAAGGGCAGCGGTCAGACCCGTCAACGGTAAGGGGGTGAATGAGAGTGGGTTAAGCCATTGTAAATATTTACGAAGGTTTTGCCCGCAAACTCGTCTGAGGATACTCCAAGTTTGCTTGAATTGGAGTACCCGCTAAAAAGAGGGGAATTGATAACCCTGAAGTCGCTGACGAAAAAGATAGTCAAGAACGGGGTTATCTAGTTAAGGTCCGAGGGATTGGCACTAACCCAAAAACTGTGTTTTCCCGTGATGGTCAAATGGCTCTGAAAGCGGTAAGATTTGATTGATAAAACCTAATTCACAAACTAGAGGTGTTTCGATGAATGAACTCAGTCGCGATGAAATGAGAGAACGGCTGGGCAATATTGACCAGATTCGCGAGATTATTGTCGGGTCACAGATCCGGGACTATAATCATCGATTTGAGCAAATTGAGGCTAACTTGATTTTGTTACAAAAAGAGTTTCGCGATCGCATAGAGGAAGTCAAAAATTTCTCCGCTACCGAAATGCGAGGATCAGTAGAGGCAGTGGAGAAAAAAGTTAAAAGCGTGAGTTTAAATACCCAAGAAGATTTGACCGACGTGCGGCAACAGCTTGAACGCACCAAAGCCAAAATTTCTCACACTATTGAATCCTTGGATGAATCTCTGGATAAGCAAACCAAATCTATTCGAGAACAAATCCTAGAAATTAAACAAACCCATCAAGAGAATATTCACACTCTGCGAGAGCGAGTGTTTGAAGAAGTCGAACGGCGCTTTTCTAACTTAAAAGAAGGAAAAATTGCCCGAGATGATATGGCCGAAATTTTATTTGAAATTGGGATGAGGCTCAAAGGAACCGAGTTTGCACCGGAACTGCGAGAAGCTGCTGAAACTAAGATTACGGCGGATCTGCTCTTACCGGATCACCGCAATGGAGAGTAAATAACGGCGATTAAAATCAGGGCTGATTCTAGGGTTTTTTAGACTCAGAATAACCGACGGATGAAGAGAGTTGGCAGGGGGCATAATGATGGATTTGTCAGAGTTCAAGCAAGGTAAGCAGAGCGAAAAAGAAGAGTGTTTAAACACCGTAAATCGGGGAAAAATCACACCCGCGCCAGATCCCCTGGAGAACTTGCGCGATGTGTTGGTGGAAGCACTTGGGGGTAAACCGGTAAAAAAGGTCCCATTGTCCGAGCAAATCAATGACGAAACCTCACAAAAGCTCATCGACGATCGCACCGTAAGCCGGGAATGGAAACCGGCGGAGTCGGTAGAAAAGGGCGGACGCGATCGGGCTATCAAAAAACGCGATCGCCCTTCTCCTCAACCTCCCAAAAACGTTGAATGGCGGACCATTACCGTTAATCATTATGCGATCGCAGAAGTAGCAGACAAACCCACCCCTGCCGGATCTAGTTCATCAGCAACAACCAGGGAAGATATAACCCAAAAGGCTCATTCTCCTCATGAAAATGAGTTCCTCGACGGTTCTGAACTCAACCCGGAGTCGGCCACTGCAAAACAGCAGACCCAACCTGAATTAACCCAACCCGAGAACACCGATTTAAACGGAAATAACCTCACCCATCAGGGGAATTCTAATGCTCATTTAAAGGAACGATTTTCAACGGAATCCCATTCAAATCCAGACCTTAAACCAACCCCTGAAATTTCTAGTCTAGTTGAAACAGAACCGAAGACAGAATCGGAAAAATCAAGCCCGGTTCAGCCTCAAAATAGTGAGCCAGAAGAAGATAAATGGCCCACTTTGCAAACCTATTCACATGAGAGTAACTCACTGGTTATTCCCGGTACCGAAGCGGTATTAGCGGGAATGGAGCAATTAGAAAGTCTTTTCAAAATAGAAACCCCTGGACAGTCTTCGCCAACTAACCCGGTGAGTGCTGATTCATTACAAACCGTCGATCCGATGGGAAGTTTGCAGCAGCTTTTATTCGGGTCGCAATTATCAGAGCTTGATCTCCTCAAGCAATCCTTGAGCGAACACGACTTACCCGGACTGCGAGAATTGCTGGTAAAAACCAACGCTAACTTACAATCTTTGGAAAGTCAGATTTATGACCCACAAAAGCTGATTGAACTCCTCAAACCCTGGATTGCGGAAATTCTGAGTCGAAAAATTACCGACTCCAAAGAAGAAGTAGCCCAGGCATTGGTTCCCATCATTGATGAAGTGATTAAGAACCGATCGCAGGAAAATAAAGGAGCCATGAGTTCAGCGATCGCCTCCTTACTTCCTAGTGCTATTACCCAACAAATCAAAGATAGCCCAGAAGATGTCGCCAAAGCCCTCGGTCCAGAAATGGCAATGGCAATTAAAGAACAAATCCGACTCGATCGCAACTTGATCGCCCAAGTCTTAGCCCCAGAAATGGGACGGACCATCAAAGAACAAATTCGCCTCGAACGCGATGCAATGGTAGATGCTCTCTATCCCGTCATTGGGAATACCATTAGCAAATACATGAGCGAGGCGATTAAATCCATTAACGACAAAGTATCTAACACCTTGAGTGTGAAGGGCGTAGAACGCAAAATTCGCGCTAAAATCCAGGGGGTTTCTGAAGCCGAACTGATTCTCAAAGAATCCATTCCCTCTGTCGTGCAAGCTGTATTTTTAATTCACAAAGCCTCCGGGTTAGTGATTGCTGAAGCCCAGAAAGAGGGGGACTACTGCCTAGAATCAGAAATGGTCGCCGGAATGCTCACAGCGATTCGCAGTTTTGTCAATGATTGTATTGTCAAACCTGGAGAAATTTCTGAATTAAGCGAAGTTGAATATGGGAACTCCAAAATTATTTTGGAAGTTGGGGGATACTGCTATCTAGCGGTGATTGTTCAAGGCAACCCGAGCAAAGCCTTCATCAAAAAAATGCAAAAAATAGTCACCACTATCATCCTGGATTATGAGCAACCGATTCAGGAATTTGATGGGGACCCGGCTAATGTTCCCCCTCGCATTCAAGAATTAGTCGAGGAACTCATAGAATCAACCGCGCCAAAAACCGAGGGAAAACCTTACGCATTATTGGGGCTGTTTATAGGTGGCTGTACCTTAATGCTGGTATTTTGGGTCAGTTTCTTTTACTATAGTTCCGGCCAACGACGCATTCAGTCTCAAGTTGCTGGAGCGTTGAGTTCAGCCCCGGAATTAGCGGTTTATCGGCTGGATGTGACGACCCAGGGAAACCATGTCATCTTATCAGGAAAGTTACCGAATCCAGAATTACGTCAACAGGCTGAAGTAATTGCGGCAAAAGCGGCAGGCGATCGCACCTTAGACAATCAAATTATTGCCGTTGATGTCCCCCCGGATTCTACCCTCGTCCGAGGTGAAGTGGCGCGAGTCAGTGAGGTTTTTAATCAGAGAAATGGGGTAGAGATTACTGCTAATTACCTAAATCGAACCGTCACCATAGTTGGGACCGTCATAGAGATGTCTCAGGGGAACCAAATCGTCCAAGGTTTCGAGCAAATTCCTGGAGTCAACTCTGTTGTGAGTACCCTCAAACTCGACCCGGTGACGATTCAAACTCAGATCTATTTTGATGCGGGTTCGGCTCGGTTAAATCCAAGTTATCAAGAGACTGTGGCAACCCTGAAGGAGTTTCTCGAACAATATCCTGACAAAAATCTCAGGATCATCGGTCATAGCGATCGCACCGGGTCTCCCACTAGAAACCAGCAGTTAGCCCTAGAACGAGCGCAAACGGTCCAAGCTGCCCTGATCCAATCAGGAGTACAACCCACTCGTTTAGAGGCCGTTGGGAATAGCAACCCGCCTCAAAACGTAGACTCCAGCCAACCTAAATTACTAGGGCGGGTTGTTCTTTTTGAGCCAATCACACCCGAACCTGAAAATTAGTTAGTATTATGTCAACCATTTCTAAGAAAATCTGCATGATTGGGGATTTCGGGGTCGGAAAAACCAGTTTAATTCGCCGCTTTGTGGATCGGGAATTTAGCGACCAATATCTCTCGACTGTCGGGGTGAAAATTTCTCGGAAACCTCTGCAAGTGGAAAAAGTACCAGGATCTGACCCAATTGGGATGCAGTTATTGATTTGGGATTTGGAAGGACACACCAAGTTTAAGGCGATCGCCCCTTCCTATCTCCAAGGTTCAGGCGGCGCTTTAATTATCGCCGATGTCACCCGCACGGAAACCATAGAACGAGTTGCCGAACATATTAAGCTATTTGCATCGGTCAATCCCAAAGGTGCATTGATAATAGCCTTAAATAAAGCTGACCTTGTAGAACCAGAAAAACTCCCGAAACTCAAGGAATTATGTCAGGACATTGTATCCGGAGTTTCTCCCGGATCTGAGTTAGTTTTAGGCATCTATTCCACCTCAGCGCGAACCGGAGAATTTGTGGACGAAATTTTCCATAAATTAGCAATTCAAACCCTAGTAAAAACTTAACTCATCTTAAATTAACGGATGGGGGATTTTTCGGGGGTCGGTTCAGTCTATAGCAGATCCTTTATCAGTTGTGGAATCCGTCGGCGGCCCCCAACATAAGGCGGCCCAAAGGGGTCGAAGGGGGTTGGGGGTGAGGGCATAAATCATTTAGGATTGCTATAGAAGCAAGAGGAGTATTCCTGGGTTGGAGACTCTGATGGGATGGTAATGAGCCCCGGTTGCCTTCTCTCCACTGTACCAACGCTTATCGTATGATAGAGAAGGAGGACCAAAAAAGCTATGACGACTGATATGAATCCCCTATTAGAAAAACTTTTAGCCCCTCGCCGCTTAGAGTATCTCATTGTCAATCAAGATGGGATAATTTTAGACAAATCCCCCCAAGTGCATCGGTTTGCCGAGAGTCCCGAACAGGTTGAAGCGGGACAGGATGCCAGAGGGGGATATCCCGAGTTAATTGGCATGGAACAGGTGTTGGTCGATATCCTGGAAGGGCGCCGTGATAGTTTTGAATTACAAGGCATCAATCGCTGTTCCGATCGCGAGGGTTTTTTGTATCTGGATTTGTGGATCGTTGCCAACTCCCAGGATAGCTATCCACCCGATCGCCTATTCATTTTCTTTGGGGATGCCACGGAACGGATGGTCTTACGGCAAACCTTCGTCCAGAGAGAAAATGATGCTTATCTGTTATTAAATAAACTCAACTCGGCTAAATCTGCATTAGATAAAATTTTTCAAACGGCTCTCGATCCAATTCTGGTTTGCAATTCAGATGGATTCATAAAAAAAGTAAACAAAGCAACTTGGGAGTTATTAAATTATAGCGAATTAGAGTTAATTGGTAAATCCTTAAAAGATATCATCCCGAATATTAACCGATTAGAAAAAATTTCCTCGGGAAGTTATTCGGGGAAAGAGGAAGAGCTTTTTTATCTAAAAAAATCTGAAGTAGAGGTCATTTGTAGAACAAAAAAAGGGGAAGATATTGTGGTCGGATTTTCCCGAGGGGTAATCCGCAACGAAGACGACGAAATCGAAGAAGTCGTCTATATCGGACGGAATCTGACCGAACGGAAGCGGAACGCGGAGGCGATCGCCAAAATGAATGCCGCCTTAGCCCAGCGAGTAGAGGAACGAACCCGCACCTTACAAGAAACCATCATCCAACTCGAAAGCGAAATCGGCGATCGCCAAAGGGCCGAAGCCGCCTTGCAAAAAGAACGAGAATTTCTCAACGCCTTACTCAATAACCTCCAAGACAGCATCGTCGCTTGTGACGCCGATGGCATGGTGAGCATCTTGAACCGAGCCAGCCAAGAAATGTACGGATTGCCCGAACAGCCCTTATCTGTAACCCAATGGGGGGAACAAGTTCAATTTTACCATCCCGACGAGAGTACCCCCATGCCCATTGAGCAGACCCCCTTGTATCGAGCATGGCAGGGAGAACGAGTTTGTGAGCAGGCCCTGGAAATCCTCCCAAAACCGGGCAAAAAGCGCATTCTACTCGCTAGGGGACAAGCCCTAGTCAATGCTCAGGGAGAAAACCTCGGGGCCGTAGTCGCTATTGAGGATATCACAACCCGGAAACAAGCCGAAAAAGCGCTCCAGAACATCATTTCCGGGACTGCTGCCGTCACGGGAGAAGAATTCTTCCCCGTGTTAGTGCAACATCTGGCAACCGCCCTGGAAGTCCCCTACGTTTTGCTCTCCCAACTAGAGGGAACCGAAGAGAAAAAATTAAAAACCTTAGCCTTTTGGGGTGGCGATCGCCTAGAGAGCAACTTCGAGTATAAACTGTGCGACACCCCCTGTGAAGTCGTCATTGAGGAAGGCCGACTCTGCCACTACCGCGATCGCCTCCAGGAACTGTTTCCCAACGCCCCAGCCCTTTCCACCATCAATGCCGTGGGCTATCTCGGGGTTCCCCTCTTGGACTCCCAGAACCGGCCCATTGGAAACCTCTGCATTCTCAATGACAAACCCCTAGAAGTAGACTCAGAAGCCCATGCCATTCTCAAGGTCTTTGCCTCCCGCGCCGCCGCCGAACTCCAACGCAAATGGGCCGAAGACGGCCTGAAGAGCGCCAATGACGAATTAGAACGCCGAGTCCAAGAACGCACCCGAGAGCTATCAGAAACCCTCAACAGCCTGCAAGCCGAAATCGCCGAACACCAGAAAACCGAAGCCGCCCTGCGCCGGAGTGAAGAACGCTGGCAGCTTGCCATCAAAGGCACCTCCGATGGCATCTGGGACTGGGATTTGAAATGCGATCGGGTCTTCCTTTCCGCTCGCGGTCAGGAAATGCTCGGCTATGAATCCCAAGACCAATTTTATCCCTTTCAAGAGTGGGAAAGTCGCATTCATCCCGATGACCTAGAAACCTGCCGCCAAGCCATGCAAGCCCACCTGTCGAATACCGGGTCCTCCTACTCCCAAGAACACCGTGCTAGGAGCCAAAACGGGGAATATAAATGGATTTTGACTCGGGGTCAAGCCCAGTGTGACGAAGCCGGAAACTGCATCCGGATGACGGGTTCCCATACTGACATCACCGATCGCAAACAAGCCGAAGAAGAACGCCGCAAATTTGTCGCCCTCGTTGAGAACAGCCAAGACTTTATCGGCATAGCTACCTTAGAAGGGAAAAGCATTTACCTCAACGAAGCGGGTCGCCTCCGGGTGGGACTGGATTCCCTCGAACAGGTCTATCAAACCAAAATGTCTGACTACCTGACCCCAGAAACCAGGGTGCAATATCAAGAGGTAGCCATTCCCACCGTGATGGAAACCGGCTATTGGCAGGGAGAAACCACCCTGCGTCACTTTAAAACCGGCCAATGCTTCGAGATGGAAACCAGTTTATTTCTGGTCAAACATCCGGAACGGGATCAGCCAATTTGTTTGGCGAGCATTCAACGGGATATTAGCGATCGCAAACGTACCGAAGCCGCCCTGATCGCCAGCGAAAACAAATATCGCTCCGTCATCGAAAATTTAAGCGAAGTTATTTTCCAACGGGATAAACGCGGTTATTTAACCTTCCTCAACCCCGCTTGGACCGACATCACTGGATTTACCGTTCCCGAAAGTCTTGGACAACCTTTACTCTCCTTCGTTCACCCTGACGATCGCCCCAGTTTTTTAACAACCTTTGAAGCCCTCCTCAACAGCCAACAAGATTCCGTGCGTCACGAAGCCCGATTCCTCACGAAAGATGGCAATTATCGCTGGGTAGAAGTTCAGAAACGCTTAAATATTAGCGATCGCAATGACTACATTGGCACCGCCGGTTCTCTCAACGATATTACCGATCGCAAGCGCATCGAACAAGTCCGCGAACAGGAACGCCAACAGTTACGAGAAATTATCACCAATGCCCCGGTAGCAATGGCCATGTTTGATAATGAAATGCGCTATCTCGCCTATAGCAACTGTTGGTTAAAAGATTACCAACTGGAGGGACAAACCCTCCTGGGACAATCCTATTATGATCAGTTACCGGCAACCGAAAACATCAAGGCTATTCATCAGGGCGCTCTCCAAGGAGAAGTCCTCTCCCGACCGGAAGAATCTATTGAACTCGGCGACGGCAGACACCTTTATCTGCGTTGGGCCGTGCAACCTTGGTATTGCTCAGAACATCAAATCGGGGGCATCATCATCGTCACTCAAGTGATTAATGAATTAGTCCAAGCCCGAGAACAAGCCCTGCAAGCCTCCCGAATGAAATCTCAATTCCTCGCCAACATGAGTCATGAAATTAGAACTCCCATGAATGGCGTGATTGGCATGACCGATTTACTCTTAAAAACTCCCCTCACTTCCCAACAGCAGGATTTTGTCAAAACCCTAAAAACCAGCGGGCAAAATTTGCTAATTTTGATTAATGATATCCTTGACTTTTCTAAACTCGAAGCCGGGGAAATGCGCCTGGATCGCATCGAGTTTAATTTAAGCGGCTGTATCGAAGAAACCATTGACTTGCTGGCAATCCAGGCTCAAAGTAAGCAACTGGAATTAATGTACCTGGTTGACTCACAGATTCCCCCAACCTTAATCGGAGACCCGACTCGGCTGCGTCAGGTGTTAATGAACCTGAC
>NZ_JAFLQW010000485.1 GCF_017313335.1 Phormidium pseudopriestleyi FRX01
GTGACTTGGCGAATGCCAAGTCACGAGGACCGCACCCTAACCCTCCCCTTGCCAAGGTCCGGGGACCGTCGCTGCAGTTCATCGTAAAAAATCTACTCTTGTAAGCACCTCCCCAATCTCCTAATCTTTAATAAAACCTGCGAATTCCACCATCTTGCCGACGATTCGCTCTAAGATAAAAGATTGCACCCATCAACGAAGACCGATGAAGTTATGAGTAAGGGGACACTTTTCGATAAAGTTTGGAATTTACATACCGTCGGGACTCTAACCTCCGGACAAACCCAGTTGTTTATTGGACTGCACCTCATCCACGAAGTCACCAGTCCCCAAGCATTCGCCATGTTGCACGAACGGGAACTGAAGGTGTTGTTTCCAGAACGGACGGTGGCAACGGTAGACCATATTGTACCCACAGAAAATCAAGCGCGTCCCTTTGCCGATGTCCTGGCAGAAGAGATGATTGTCGCGTTAGAGGACAATTGTAAGGCGCATAATATTCGCTTTTATAATGTCGGTTCAGGACGGCAGGGAATTGTCCATGTGATTGCACCAGAACAGGGACTCACCCAACCGGGAATGACGATCGCCTGTGGGGATTCGCACACCTCAACTCACGGTGCCTTTGGGGCGATCGCCTTGGGAATTGGCACCAGTCAAGTGCGCGATGTCCTCGCCTCCCAAACTTTAGCTTTATCTAAGCTCAAAGTTCGGAAAATTGAAGTCAATGGCACTCTGAATCCGGGGGTCTATGCCAAAGATGTCGTCTTGCACCTGATCCGTAAATTAGGGGTAAATGGCGGCGTGGGATATGCCTACGAATATGCTGGAACCACCTTTGAGCAAATGTCAATGGAAGAACGGATGACCGTTTGTAATATGGCAATTGAAGGGGGTGCGCGATGTGGATATATTAATCCCGATCGCATCACGTTTGACTATCTCAAAGGTAGAGAATTCGCACCGAAAGGGGAAGAGTGGGATCAGGCGGTGGAGTGGTGGACGAGTATCCGCAGTGATGCAGATGCGGAATATGATGATGTGATGGTTTTTGATGCGGCAGATATTGCGCCAACGGTGACTTGGGGAATTACACCGGGACAAGGAATTGGTATCAATGAAACGATTCCTACACCGGAGGAATTATCGGACAGCGATCGGGCGATCGCGCAAGAAGCGTATCGGTATATGAAACTGAATCCAGGCGATCGCATCGCTGGAACCAAAGTGGATGTTTGCTTTGTGGGAAGCTGCACCAACGGGCGAATTAGTGATTTGCGAGAAGCGGCAAAATTTGCAAAAGGTCGTCAAGTTGCACCGGGAATTAAAGCCTTTATCGTCCCAGGTTCTGAGGAGGTAAAAAAGCAAGCAGAAGCGGAAGGATTGGATAAAGTTTTCCTAGAAGCGGGCTTTGAATGGCGTGAATCGGGCTGTTCTATGTGTTTGGCGATGAATCCAGATAAGTTGCAAGGCAGTCAAATTAGTGCCTCTTCTTCTAATCGGAATTTTAAAGGTCGTCAAGGGTCTTCGGAAGGTCGAACTTTATTAATGAGTCCGGCAATGGTTGTTGCCGCTGCGATTAATGGGGTGGTTTCTGATGTTCGGGAGTTGTTGTAGGGGATAACGACTGAAGTCGTTACTACGAACAGGGGAGAGATAACGACTGAAGTCGTTACTACGAACAGGGGAGAGATAACGACTGAAGTCGTTACTACGAACAGGGGAGAAATCGCGAAATTATGGCAGTCGGTTAAAACCGACTGCGGTTGTCGCGATAAATAGCAAGTCAAGGAGAGAAATATAGATGAGTAGTGAAGTAAAAATCATTCGGGGTCGGGGAATTCCCCTGGTGGGAAATGATATTGATACCGATCGCATTATTCCGGCGAGGTTTTTGCGGTGTGTAACCTTTGATGGTTTGGGAGAACAAGTATTTAAGGACGATCGCGCCCAATCTAATGGGACTCATCCTTTTGACCAACCTCAATATCAAGAGGCGAAATTGTTGGTGGTGAATGCTAACTTTGGCTGTGGTTCCAGTCGGGAACACGCACCCCAGGCGATCGCCCGGTGGGGAATTGATGGCATTATTGGGGAAAGTTTTGCCGAGATTTTCTTTGGCAATTGTGTGGCGATGGGGGTTGCCTGTGTCACCGCTGACCCTGCCACGGTGAAAACTTTACAAGAGGCGATCGCCCTTCATCCTAACCTAGAAATGACTTTAGATTTACAGACAAGACAGGTGCAGTTCCAAGGATTTAGTGCATCGGTTAATATGGAAGCAGGACCCCACCAAATGCTAACCACTGGCACCTGGGATACCTGTGGACAATTGGTTAGTAATCGCGATGCAATCCGCATCACCGCTGCTAAATTGCCCTATCTCGCCTGGAAATAGCGATCGCAACTCTTAATGGTAACAGGAGCATCTCAATTTTGCCTAAAAACCGATCTTACCTCTCCCCCCTGTCCCCCTCCCCTGCAAGGAGAGGGGGGAATTGACGTCTTTCTCCCCCGGACCTTGAAGGGAAGGGGGTTGGGGGGTTAGGTTTCTTTTCAAAATTGAGATGATCCCATCGTAACCGAGGGTAACCTACCCCCTCAATCCTTTAAAAAATTTAGCGAGTTTAGCGATTAGGTAGGGATTGAAACCCTTACTCGATAAAACAAGCCATGCTCAATATTCCCCATCTTATCAGTCAAGAACTCTCCGTTAACCTAGGGCAAGTTGAAAATGCCTTAGAATTGTTACAGGAAGGGGCAACAATTCCATTTATTGCCCGATATCGGAAAGAACGCACCGGGTCTTTAGACGAGGTTCAGTTACGCGATATTGCTGAACGGTTTGCTTATATTACGGAAATCGAAGACCGTAAAAAGGTAATTTTAGAGGCCATTTCCCAAGCGGGAAAACTCACCGATGAACTTAGGCTCAAAATTGAATCCTGTCAACAAAAAACTGAACTAGAAGACCTCTATCTCCCCTATCGCGCCAAGCGCCGGACTCGCGCCACCGTTGCCCGAGAAAAAGGCTTAGAACCCTTAGCGGAGTGGATTTCTGCCCTCAATCTGAGTAAAGCAACCGCCAATTTAGCCGCAGAAGCAACCAAATATCTCTCCCCAGAACAGGGAATTACCACGGTGGAAGATGCCCTGCAAGGTGCTTCCGATATTTTAGCCGAAGCGGTCTCGGAACGGGCCGAATCTCGCGCCTATTTGCGGGATTATTTCTTACAGGATGGGCGATTTGTCTCCCAGATTAAAGATGCGCATCCCGAAGGCAGTACGAAGTATGAAATGTACCGGGATTATCAGGCCAAAGTCAAGGATATTGCGCCGCATAACCTATTAGCATTGTTCCGAGGAGAAAAGGAAGAGATACTCAGTCTCGATTTGGATTTTGATGAGTCTCAGGTGTTGGGATATTTGGAGTCGAAGGAGATTAAAAATAAGGTTCCAGAGATTAGAAGCTTTTATCGGGACATGATAAAAGATGCGTTTAATCGGTTGATGAAGAATTCGCTGACAACTGAGGTGCGATCGCTCAAAAAACAAGAGGCGGATCTCGCTTCAATTAGCACCTTTGAATCTAATTTACGGGAGTTATTACTTTCTGCACCTGCTGGGATGAAACCGGCGATCGCCATTGACCCTGGATTTAGAACCGGATGCAAAGTCACAGTTCTCGATGGCACCGGGCAGTTTTTAGAATATCATACCATTTTCCCCCACACCGGGGACAGGCAACGCCCAGAAGCAGCAAAAACCATTAAAACCCTAATTGCTAAATATCAAATCGAATTGATTGCCATTGGGAATGGAACCGCAGGACGAGAAACCGATGCTTTTATTGGAGAAGTAATTAAAACCCTTACTCCCCCACCGATTAAGGTGATGGTAAATGAATCCGGTGCCTCAATCTATTCTGCCAGTGATGTGGCGCGAGAAGAGTTTCCGGATTTAGATTTAACGATCCGGGGTGCGATTAGTATTGGACGTCGCTTGCAAGATCCGTTAGCGGAATTAGTAAAAATTGACCCGAAATCCATTGGGGTGGGTCAATATCAACATGATGTGGACCAAAAGTTACTGCGGAAGAAATTAGAGGAAACGGTGGAAAGTTGCGTTAACTATGTTGGCGTAGATTTAAATACTGCTTCTAAAGAACTGCTGACTTTTGTTTCAGGATTAACGCCGACCATTGCCAAAAATATTGTCACCTATCGCAATGAGAATGGGGCGTTTAAAAATCGCCGTCAATTGCTCAAAGTGGCAAAATTAGGACCGAAAACCTATGAACAGGCGGCGGGATTTCTGCGAATTCGCGGCGGAGAGAATCCGTTAGATAATACAGCAGTGCATCCGGAGAGTTATCCGGTGGTGAAGGCGATCGCCTCGGATTTAAACGTCCCCTTAACAAACATTGCCAAAGCAGGGGACCAATTAAAATCGGTGAAACTGGATAAATATGTCACCGAACTGGTGGGAATTCCCACCTTACGGGATATTATTGCCGAGTTAGAAAAACCGGGACGAGACCCTCGTGCTCAGTTTAAATCCGCCACCTTTAAAGAGGGGGTGAATGAACTGACGGATTTGCAACTGGGAATGGAATTAGAGGGAGTAGTTACTAATGTTGCCAATTTTGGCGCGTTTGTGGATATTGGGGTACATCAGGACGGATTGGTGCATATTTCTCAACTCGCCGATCGCTTTGTGGATGATGCGAAACAAGTGGTGAAGGTGGGACAAGTGGTGAAAGTGCGTGTCCTTTCTGTGGATGAAAAGTTAAAGCGAATTAGTCTAACCATGCGATCGCAGCAGGAACGACCCAATCCCAGCAATGGAGTCAACCGCCGACCTCGTTAAACAGGGGGAAAGAAACGACTGAAGTCGTTACTACGAACCAGGAAAACCGGAAATTTACCCGTTGGTAGTTAACGACTTCAGTCGTTATCCGGGTTGATGCCGACTGAGATGGAACCGTTGGCGTGATATAATAATTACAGTGTAATTATCATCTGATTTATCAAAAATACAGTTGTAAAATCATGATTCAACAAGATTTTAAGGGAAAAACTGAACCGCAAGAGTTAGCAAAATGTCCTTCGGGTATTCGAGGTTTGGATGAAATAACCGGGGGTGGATTACCCCAGGGACGACCAACGTTAGTCTGTGGAACAGCCGGTTGTGGGAAAACCTTGATGGCGATACAGTTTTTAATCAAGGGGGTTGAGGACTATGATGAACCAGGTGTGTTTATGTCCTTTGAAGAAACTGCTGAAGAATTAAGACAAAATGTCATCTCCCTGGGGTGGGATGTGAAGGTTTTACAAGACCAAAAAAAATTAGGGATTGATTATGTGCATATCGATCGCAGCGAGTTTCAAGAAACTGGAGAATATAATTTAGAAGGATTATTTCTGCGACTGGCGATCGCCATTGATCGAGTCCAAGCCAAGCGGGTTGCCTTGGATACCCTAGAAGTGCTATTTGCAGGATTGGACAACGAGGCGATCGTGCGATCCGAACTGCGGCGGTTGTTTCGGTGGCTGAAAGAGAAAGGGGTTACGGCGATTATTACCGCAGAAAGTGGGGAAAATGCCCTCACCCGCCAAGGATTAGAGGAATATGTTTCCGATTGTGTGATTCGTCTGCAACAGCAAGTTAGCGATCGCATTGCGACTCGGACTTTACATATTGTCAAATATCGCGGGTCCAAACATGGCAGTAATGAGTACCCATTTTTAATTGAAAAAGACGGAATTTCTGTGGTTCCCATTACCTCGATTGGCCTGAACCATAAAGTGTCTACGGAACGAATTTCAACAGGAATTCACCGCCTTGATGCCATGCTGGGAGGTCAGGGATATTATCGCGGCAGTAGTGTTTTAATTAGCGGTACCGCAGGCACCGGAAAAAGTACGGTAGCAGCACTTTTTGCCCAAGCAACTTGTCGGCGGGGAGAACGATGTTTGTACATTGCGTTTGAGGAATCTCCCAACCAAATTATTCGGAATATGCGATCGATTGGGTTAGACTTAGAAAGTTGTGTTCAAGATGGTTTGCTAGTCTTTGAATCCGTCCGTCCGACTCTGTATGGGTTAGAAATGCACCTAATCAAATTCTATAATGCGATCGAAACCTTAAAACCCCAGGTTGTGATTGTCGATCCGATTTCTAATCTGCATTATGTCGGGAATGATATCGAAGTTAAATCCTTTTTAATGCGCCTGATAGACTTTCTAAAAACCCATATTATCACTTCTTTGATGACTAGCCTCACCATCAGCAGCAATATATCCCTAGAACGCACAGATATAGGGGTTTCTTCATTAATGGATACCTGGCTGATGCTGCGGGATATGGAAACCAATGGCGAACGCAATCGATTACTTTACCTGCTGAAATCTCGCGGCATGGAACACTCAAATCAAGTCCGGGAATTTCGGATGAGTTCATCCGGGGTAGAATTAATCAAAGCCTATCTTGGACCTGGAGGCGTACTCACAGGTTCAGCCCGCGCGATCCAGGAATCTCGGGAACAAGCAGACGCATTACTCCGGCAAAAAGAAATTGAAAGCAAACAACGCAACATCGAACGGAAACGGGCGGTGATTGAAGCCAAAATTCAGGCGATGCAAGCTGATTTTGAATTAGAAAAAGCCGAAATAGAACGGATGATCCATAACGAAGAGTTGGAGGAAAAAAATCACCGAGAAACTGAAATAAAAATGGGGAAAATGCGACGGTTTGAGGAGAATAGTAACTTGTAGCAGGTCTAAATTATTCCGTGACGGCTGAAAAAGCGAGTCACCCTTCCCTTGTGGGTCACCAGAGATTATCCTTTGTAGAAACTAGGCTACAATCTCCAATTCAAGTATTACCCTGCAAAGTCTGGAAGGGCTAACAAACCCTGTTCCCCCGACTCACAAGAATTCGTGTAAAGGTTTAAACTTCTGCTATTTCTCTTTTAGGAGTAGCCCCTGATATTATCAGTGACTCATTCAAGGAAAAGAACATGGAAAACCAGCCGGAAAAAATCGCCAAACCCGAGGTTGATGTATTTGAAGAGTTTTTATCTCGACCCCCGGAGGAAAAATATTTACTCCGCTTATTTATTGCCGGAAATACGCCCAATTCTACTCGGGCTTTTAACAAAATTAAAAATATTTGTGAAGAATATTTACCTGGACGATATGAATTAGAAGTTATTGATATTTATGAACAGCCAGAATTGATGGAACAAGAACAAATTATTGCTATTCCGACCTTAGTCAAAAAACTGCCGCCACCGCTACAGAAATTTATTGGGGATTTGGCGAATACTGAAAAGGTTCTCCTCGGATTAGATATTAACTATTCTTCCTCAAATTAACTGGGGCAAATTATGGGGAGTTTAAGGCAGTTTGATGCTTCACAGGAGTCCTCTTGTCCAGGCGCTGCAAGATAAGGAGCGCACACACTTGTGCGCCCCAATTGTGGGGACTTTTCGACTCATTTCCCGTTAGAGTGGTGCACCATTTCCCCGAGGGAGTCGCATCCCTTCGGTTGCTTGCCGGTATTGTTCCACACTATCGGAATAGTCAATTGGCAAGACTGCCGCAACGTTTTCGTGGGGACGCGGAATAATCACCCAGGTTTCTACGGTCGCCCCAAATGTATGCTCTACGGCATCGATTCCGGCCTCCATTGCCGCTTTGACTTCCGAGACATCCCCCCGAATCATCACGGTGAACCGCGCACTTCCAGCTCTAATATATCCGACTAAGGTGACGCGACCTGCTTTCACCATCGCGTCTGCTGCTGCTAAAATTCCTGGAAACCCCTTGGTTTCAAGTGCTCCAACTGCTTGCTGTGATGGCATCCTCTATTTCCTCAATCAAAACGGTAAAACTCCCAAACCCAATTTTACGCAGCTCGTTGACACATTTAGTCTTCAGATGCGGATTATTTTATCATTCTTTGGTCCGAGGTAGGGACAGGAATCATCGCCACTGTTCGACTGCATCGGTGTAGGCGATCGGCATGACATCGACCACATTTTCTGTGGGGTTGGCAATAATATAATGGGTGACGACCACACCCCCAGGGGTGTTCTCTCCGGCGGCAATTCCTGCCGCCATTGCCGTTTCCACCTCAGAAACGGGTCCGCGAATCGCCACCATAAACTCGGCTCTTTCCGCTAAATCGTAATGCACGAGGGTGACTCGGGCGGCTTTGACCATCGCATCGGCAGCGGCAAGCACAGCCGGAAACCCTAATGTTTGAATGACTCCAACAGCAGCAGGCATTCTCGCTCTGTCTCCTCGAACGATAAAAAGTATTCCTTAATTGTAGGAGGTTTTTAGCCCGTTTTTACCTGTAAGTTTGGATCGCAGGATGGGAGAATTAAGCCGAGGGTTGGGGCGACTCCTTCCTCTACTCTCCCGAGGATATTAGCTGGCTTTGGGATTTTCGGAAAAAGTGAGTAAAAAGGCTAAATTTTCTTCCGCTTTTAAAGCATGAGGCGCGCTACCGGGCATGAACACAAAAACACCCGGTTCTAGGATGATTTCTTTGCCTTCTAAGGTGAGGATGCCTCGCCCTTCAATTACATTGACTGTGGCATTGCGTGGGGCGGTATGCTCAGAAATATCCGTATCGGCAGCTAGGCAAAATAAGGTATATTGACAGGCTTTATCTTGCAAAACTACTTTGCTCAAAACCCCTGCCGGGGGATATTCAATCAGGGTTTTTAATTGGGTTGTAAAAGTTGCATTGTTAGGGGCGATCGCAGTCATTATTCTCTGTCTCCTTCTGGTGTTCTAGCCAATTGAATTCAATTGCCTGTCCCTCAATTTTACCAAGAAATCCAGGAATTTGGGCCGGTTTCGTTGAATTGTCCTGGTTTTGGCGGGAATATTGCCCCGCCTAGGACTGAGGAAACGAGGGTTTTTAATTTAAATTGGATCTTAATCTTTATGAGCGATCGCACAAAAGGTGACGTAGCCTAATTCATCTTGATATTTGATATAGGTCCGGCGCATTTCTAACACCCGTTCTCGTAACTGCGGATTGGTTAAGATATTTTTGGCAATGCGGATGGTTCCCCCGACCCCTTCATCGTGAATCAGTTGGGACAGGCTCAATAATTCCATGCCACCGCCATCGGTTTGCTGCACTTGTAAGCCGGCTTGTGCATAAAGCTCTTGCCAACGCTTGAGGGAAAGGGGAGAGGAATTGACTCGGATTACTTTGGCTAAGACTTGATGAATCTCGTCTTCTTTGTCCCGAACTAGCATTTCTTGGGAGAGAAATTTACCTCCGGTTTTGAGTTTTTTGCGAATGGATTCAACCAATTTGGTTTTTCCCGGGAGGGATTGCAGGGTTAAAATCGCTTCGGCTAAAACATAATCAAATTCTCCGGGGATCTCCTCTAAACGAAAAATATCCCCTTCGATGATTTCGATTTGAGATTCCAATCCAGCCGCCCGAATATTTTGGCGCGATCGCTCAACACTTTCGGGATTTTTTTCCACCCCAACCACCCGCACTCCAAACCGTCGGGCAATGGCGATCGCACTTTCGCCAAAACTGGAGGCTAATTCCAGCACAGTTTCTCCGGGTTGAAAATTGGCCCAGTTCAATAATTGCTCTGTTGCCGCACGTCCTCCGGGTCTGAGAACCGTTTTCCCAGCAGCGGCTAAAATTTGATGTCCTGGGGCGGTTTTTAAATTTAAAGGGCCCGTTGTCATGATAGTAATTTCCTAATTTTTGATACCAAAAAGGGGTTTAAATCTCTTAACTTTTCGTTAAAAATTCTACCCGGGGCAGCAGGGGGTCTTGAACAAGACCGATTCCTGTAAACCCCCACCGATTCAGGATAGCACCTAGCTGAGAACCGGGTATCGATTCGATCGCTACTCGGTCCTTGAGGTCCGGGGCATATTTATTCATATAGCTTAAGGCATCAAAGTTTTCGCGAAATAGCAGCAAATATCCTGAATCGGCTGGTTTGTCTGGGTTATTTCCGCGATCGGGATGGGCCGCAATATAGCTACCGTCAATTTTGGACCGAATTAAATAATGAATTTGGGAGTACATAATTATCTAAATTGTTGGGATTAAATGGGATAAAACGGGTGCATCCAGGCCCTCATCCCCCCCGCCCCCCTTCGACCCTTCGACCGGCTCAGGGCTCAGGACAGGCCTCTCCCAAGATGGGAGAGGGATTTAGGGTGAGGGCATTTGCGTTTATTTGAGATTAGCCAATTTAATGCGCGGGTCAATGGATTTCAGGAGTAAATCAGCTAATAAGTTGCCAACAATTAACATGACTGACCCCATCATCAAACTGACCATGACTAGATAAATATCTTGACTTCTGACCGCATCTAAAATCAACCGTCCCAAACCGGGCCAGTTAAAGAAGAATTCCGCAATAAATGCCCCACTTAATAAACCAGCAAATTCAAAGCCCAAAATGGTGATTAAGGGATTGATAGCATTTCTGAGGGCGTGAACGTAAATGACGCGATTTTCCGGCAATCCTTTAGCGCGAGCGGTTTGAATGTAGTCTTGACGAAGGACATCTAATAATTCCCCTCGGGTAATCCGTTGCAACCCGGCAAAACTGGTAATAGAGAGGGCCAAGGTGGGTAAAATCATGTGCCAAGCAATATCCAGAACTTTGCCGAAGGGGGTGAGTTCATTGTGATAAATACTGGTCATGCCGCCTACGGGAAAGAGGGGAGAGAGTCTTTGGGCTAAAAATAGAAATAACAGGGCGGTAATGAAACTGGGAAAACCTTGTCCCATGTAACTGAGAGTCCGCAAGAACTTGTCAAGGGTGGTATTTTGTTGAACGGCGCTGAGAATTCCTAGGGGAATGGCGATCGCCCAAGTCAGGATTAAGGAAGAAAAGGACAACAGTAGAGTATTGGGAATCCGTGACCATAATAATTCCGTTACTGGGCGAAGATATTTGAAACTATACCCAAAATCTCCGCGAGTGATAATTTGGGTCAGCCAGCGGAAATATTGCTCAATCGGAGGGCGATCGAGACCGAATCTGACGGTCAAAGCATCTAAGGTTTCGGGGGCAATTTGGGGATTTTGCCGCCAGGTATCTAAGTAATCGCCCGGGGCAAGTTGAATAATGGAAAAACTCAGGGCAGAGGCTAGTAATAGGGTTAATAATGCCTGTAATAAGCGCTTAACTACATAAAAAAATGTCTCGCTGGTGAAGGCGTTAATCAGATTGTTTTTTGCCGAGTCTAGGCCTTGGCGACTTGAGGGAGTTTTAGTAGTAGCCATCGGTTTTATTTTTATTATCTATGATTGTTCTGTGGCTCATTCCCTAAAGGGTGGAGTTGTCAGGCTGTGAGGGAGCGCGAGAGAGATTAAGGGGGAATCCAGCCCGGTTTGTTCTAATCCTCTATTTAATACTCTATCAAAGTCAAAATGGGGACATTGGGGAGTCTTTGTCGTCCGTTCAAATTCTGCAATTCAATTATAAAGCAAAAGCCCACCAGTTCAGCTTGGGCGAGTTCTAAAAGTTGGACGGTGGCAACGGCAGTTCCGCCAGTGGCAATCAAGTCATCTACAATTAAGACCCGAGTACCGGGTTGGATGGCGTCCTTGTGCATGGAAAGGCGATCGCTGCCGTATTCCAACTCATACTCAATTTCGTGACAAGGGGCGGGTAATTTACCGGGTTTGCGAACGGGGATAAATCCGATGCCGAGTTGATAAGCCAAAGGGACCCCAAACAGAAAGCCGCGAGATTCCATGCCGACGATGCAATCCGGTTGGAGAGGGGCACATTTTTCCGTCATGGTATCCACTGCATACCGTAAACCCTGGGGGTCTCGCAGGAGGGTGGTAATATCCCGAAACATAATGCCCGGTTTGGGAAAGTCGGAAATGTCACGAACCAGAGATTTTATATCCATAACAGTAAAGTTTAGAAGATGAAAGAGTGCCTAGGAGGTGGGTTTAGTCTTAAATCAGGGGATGGGACTTCGCGGTTTTGGACCGGATTGGTTACCAATTGGCAAAGAATTGCCACAGAAACCCGGGGGTCTGCCCTATAGGGTAGCGATGCCCATCAGAGGCGATCGCTAGAATAAAACCGGCCAGGGTGCGATCGCGCTTTAAATCCTACCATTAACCCAGGGAGACTCAGCCCGGGGTTTCGTCCTCCCCGTCGCCCTATTCAAGCGACATCCATCCCAAAATCCGGTAAAACCAGGGATCTTTTTTGGGGTAAGGCGCTGGATTGGTAAAATAAAACATTTGGGCGTTCCCTGGTGGCAGTTGCGCCTACCAGAAAGGTGAGGCAACAGGATCGTTTGGATCGCTAGATCAAAGTTCAACTCTTTAGGTCAATACTAAAATCAAAGTTAGAGAAGGAAACCTTGCGGTCAATTGCACTCAAGTCAGTCATCGATCAAGGCTAATTACAATGAATGCTCCGGTAAGCGTAATGCAAACAACCCATCCACCCGAAACGACCACTCCGATAATTTTAGAGCATATGCCCGAACCACCCGGGTTTTCCGGGCGGGGATGCCCCAGACGCGCTAGGTTGCAAATTGACTTGCTGCTGTTGGCGATCGAAGCCTTGGACCTGAATGCATCTCAATCGATTTTAGCCATCGCCAAAGAAGAACAACTGCAAGATATTATTAAAAATCGGGTGTTCCTCTGGATACTGCGAAGCACGAATCCCCTGCGGCGTTATAGTCAACGGCGTCCCCTGAGTTTAGAGGAAGCCAAGGCGTTGGTGGCGATTTCTTGTAAGTTGTCACGGCGGATGACGGTCACGATTCGGCAATTGCTGACGGACTATCAGCAATTGCAACACAAACAAATTCCTCTGGAGCATCATTTGCGATTATCTCATTACCTAGAGCGTTTCCGGGCGCATTTCCGGAGTCGGATGAATCCGCGCCGTGCGGGGGTGGCGATTTATAATACCAATGAAAAGTTAAATGATTTGGCGATGGAACTGCTCGGGGAATTGCTGTTTTGTACCGGGACAGCAGGGATGCAACGGTTGTGGTTCAGTTTGTTTGATGGGGAGGTTGAATGAGTATTCAACGTCAATATAGTTTACCGACTTGCAAGCTGGTGTTAGAGGGGTTAACCGACGATAACCTCTCGGGCGATCGCCAGGATGGAGCCAGACCTCTGATGTCGATTTTGGTCAGTGCTGAGTGCTATTTACCCCCGCGTAAGGAACCGATTGCTGGGGGACAGGAGTTTTTTCAAAGTTTAGTGAATGTCGTCAGTCACTATGCCCAAGAATTTTTGAGTGGGGTCAAGCGGTTCTCGTTCTATACCATCCCGGTGGAACCCCGGGATGGCGTACCCACGCCGGTACAGTTGCAAAAAATTAATTCCAATTTGCACCGCTTGATTGTCCAACCCCAGGAGTCTTATAACAGTGCTCCGATTGAGATTGATTTGAGCGCGGTGCAATTGTTTGACTTGGTGGAGGCGGTGGATCAATTCTGCGCTGATAGTCAGACTCTACCCCAGATCCACGGCAATTTACGCTCTCTGAGCCGACAAGAAGCCAAGGTTCATGAACCTGTCGCCAAACGAGCGTTACCGGCAACGGTGGGACTGTCGAGTTTAGCGGTAGCGGCCCTGGCCTTTTTCTGGATGCCAATTCCGGTATATCAACGTCCCCTCGAACCCGTCCCGGCAGAGAGTTCGGAGGAGTCGCGCCCGGGAACTGGAGCGATCGCCAGTGGCAATGGTCCCGGGAGTAGTCCTGCGGGTTCCCCCCCAGGTCCCTCTTCATTCGGCACAACCCCGGTGAGCAATCGACAGATTACTGATGTCAGTGAATTGCAGCGTCTCGAACGGGAGGTTTATAACCAGATTGATCGCGCCTGGAGAACCCCTCCAACTTTTAGTGAGGCGTTAGTTTATCAAGTCGCTGCTGGGACTGATGGGGCGATTCTGGGATATAAACCGGAAAACCAAGCGGCACGGGATTATCAAGATGAAACTCCCCTATTAGATTTGGTGTACATCCCCGTTGATGGGGGGACGGCGGAGGCTGAAGAAGTAGCTGTCTTTAGAGTGGTGTTTGAACCTCCAAGCACAGTCCAGGTGAGTCCTTGGTCAAGCGATCGCTCTGAAGTCGGCGATCGCTCTGAAGTCCCGAGAGTCACTCCGGTGGCAGATATTCAAGATCCGACAGTCCTAGAATCGTTACAACAGCAGGTTTACGACACGATTGACCGCTCCTGGACCCAAAATCCCGACTTTGAGCGGGACCTGATCTATCGGATTTGGGTGAATGCATTCGGGGCGATCGTGGACTACGAAGCCACGAATTCCTTGGCAAAGACTGCTGTGAATCAAACGCCCCTGAAGGAGTTACATCAGCCCTCAGCCGATTATGTCCGCAACACCACCGGCAGTAATTCCTCTTTGGCTGAATTCCGGGTGGTTTTTACCTCCGGTGGCATTTTGCAGGTTAGCCCCTGGAAGGGTTTTCGATAGGCAGGGTCCGGGGCAACCCCTGCCCCCGCTCTTTGCCTCTCCTTGATTCTCGCTCACCTTTACCTGAACGGGTTCGAGCCTTCCATAAAATCGGTAATTTTACCCCAGGGTTACTCTGAGTGATCCAGGGATGGAGTCAGTCCGATGGACAACTGAAGCAGACAGGGATAGGACGACTGGCTGCTTCCTGAAGATAAAAGGGAACGCCAGCTTTTGATTTCGATCCAGACTGCGGGGAGACAATCCAGGGTTTGAGGTGGGTGGGGTCAGACCTGACTCCGGCAAGGGGCAACTGCCAATTGCCAAGGGAGGGCGATCGCTGCTAAATGTAATCTGTTAACTGGCAATAGTCAGTTGCTATCAACCTCGTCCCCATTCAATTCTGACGATTACCCCCTGAACCACCTACCACTGAGCGCTGAGGCAAAATGAAAGTCGTATTCTTCGGTACTCCCGAATTTGCTGTTCCCACATTACAAATTCTGTTAGCCACTCCCGAGGTTGACGTATTAGCTGTAGTCACTCAGCCAGATAGACGTCGCAGTCGCGGCAGCCAATTGGACCCTTCCCCGGTCAAAAATTTAGCCTTAGCTCATAATCTGCCCGTCTGGCAGCCCCAACGAGTCAAAAAAGACGCTGATACCCTGGCGTTTCTCAGACAGACTCAGGCGGATTTATTCGTTGTGGTGGCTTATGGACAGATTTTATCTCAGGAAATTCTGGATATGCCCACCTTGGGCTGTGTGAATGTCCATGCCTCTCTCTTACCTCAATACCGAGGGGCTGCTCCGATTCAATGGTCTCTGTACAATGGGGACGCGGAAACCGGAGTCACCACGATGCAAATGGAGGCCGGTTTGGACACCGGACCGATGTTGCTCAAGGCGGATGTCCCGATTGAACTGTTGGACAATGCCGATCGCTTGGCTCATACCCTCTCTACGGTAGGGGCTGAGTTGTTGCTGAAAACGGTGGTGAAGTTAGGCCGTCAGCAAATTCAACCTATCCCCCAAAATGACGCGGACTCGACTTATGCGCCGTTAATTCAGAAGGAGGATTATTTGCTGGATTGGTCCCGCAGTGCGATCGCCCTCCATAACCAAATTCGTGGCTTTTTTCCCAACTGCATGGCTCAGTTTCGCGGTCAGGACCTCAAAATTATGGCCACTGCACCTGTAGGCGATCGCTACTGGGAAGAGCTTCCCCCGTCATTTACCGTTCTCGAACACAATTGGCCTGCCCTCTCTCCTGGAGAGGGCAAACCCGGTGAAATTGTCAGTATTGCCAAACATATCGGGCCGATTGTCCAAACCGGCGATGGGTTTTTACTCTTACAACAAGTCCAGCTTTCGGGTAAACGCGCTCAATCCGGTTGGGATTTTGCAAATGGGATGCATCTACTCACCGGGGAAATGTTGGGTAACGTTCATGCCTAAGTGCCGATAGAAACGCGATCGCTTCCTAGTTAGGCATCGATCGCGTCTCTGCTGATTCTGATTCGGTTAATGGTTCAAAAAAGCGGCATCCCGCACAGGGTCCTTCTGGATTGACGGCACAGCGAATCAGTTCGGATTTAGCGTTGAAACGGCAACTGGCCTCTCCAATCACCCAACGACCCTCTACAAGGCTTTTTTCAATCGGGCGCTGCGCTGACTGAACGTACAGAGCAATATTTTGCAAGCGATAACGACCGGATTTCAGTTGATATCGATGGCGGCGTTCTAGAACGGCATAAGTTTTTCCTTCCAGATCCAGATAGTGACCCGGTTGCGGATTCCAATCTAAATGCACTTTCCCCAAGGATTGGGAGGCTTTGGTCAATATCACCTCTGTGGGTAAAGAATCGGGTTCCATGATTCCTCTGTGATGTTCTTTACATTTTTACGTTACCTTACACAAGAGAAACACGGTAGGGCTGGTAGCCTCGCGTCTTTAGACCGACGTGGAAAGCCCACACGAGCGGTTTTAACCGCCTACACTGTAGTCCAACCATGATGAGGGTCGTTAATGTAGCGCTCTATCGTATTTTCCGCA
>NZ_JAFLQW010000518.1 GCF_017313335.1 Phormidium pseudopriestleyi FRX01
AAACTCCCTATTCCCCCCTCCATCACTGTACTTAAATCAGTGCTAGGGTATCCGTATTATCCAAGGCCAAAAAATCAGATCCACTGCGGATATTCTGATTAACACTGGATTCCAGAGTCTCCTGTGTAGGCGTGCTAAACAGATCCGCCAAACCCGTCTCAAATAGATTATTAGTCGCTGTAAAATTCTGATTCGTCGAAGTCGTATTATCTTCCACTGGGGGACGTTCGATAGAAATCGGTTGTCCAGAAATATCCACAAAATCCGCTCCGGTGAAACCAGAGGCGGACACTCCTGATACAAGTGCAATAATCCGTTGCGTATCTCTAAGCAAAATCGCGGTACTAGAGGTAAGACTATTATCTGGACCAACATTCGTAATATTTTTAAAGTCCAAATCACCGAATTCTAAACCCTCTTCCAAGGCTAAGAAATCCTCTTGAGGGTTGTAGTCCGTAATCAGATCTACCCCCGCATTTAACTGCAATACAAAATAGTCCGATCCAGTGCTGCCCGTCAAGGTATCCGCACCTAATCCACCGAACAACCAATCACTTCCTGCACCTCCAAAAAGGCTGTCATCTCCACGTCCACCATAGAGGGTATCTTCGCCTTCTCCCCCATGTAAGGTATCGTTACCTATGTTGCCATTTAAGATATCATTTCCTAAATCTCCAAACAGCAGGTCATTGCCATCTTCTCCAAAGAGACTATCGTCATCCCGTCCACCATAGAGCGTATCGTCTCCCAGTCCCCCGAGGAGTAGATCGTCACCTTTATTGCCAAATAAGACATCATCCCCTGTTTCTCCAAATAGGGTATCATCCCCATTTTCCCCAAGGAGGGTGTCGTTATCATCCCCACCCTGTAAAATATCGTTTCCGTCTCCCCCGTAGAGGATATCCCGTCCCGCCTCCCCTAAGAGCAGATCGTTTCCAGATTCCCCAAATAGGATGTCATTGTCTAAGTTCCCAAACAGGGTGTCATTCCCACTGCCGCCATAAATGACGTCATCTCCTTGACCCCCAAACATGAAGTCATCTCCTTCTCGGCCAATGATGAGGTCAGCACCCTGGTTGCCGTTGATGGTATTATTTCCTGAGCTTCCGTCGATTGTGTCTTCACCTTTTAAGCCCAGAATCGAATCGGATTCAACGGTTCCCAAGATGAGATCAGCTTGCTCTGTGCCAATTATAATAGCCATATTCGATTACGGGTTTCCTGAATTTACAACAGAATAAAACAGACTCAATTATTTTAGCAGTTTTAAGGATTGCTCCTGGTGGCCCAGTCCCCGAAAAATTACCGAATATTTACATTTGGACAAGCGCCTTCGGTCTATTATTGCTCTAAATGATCGCTGTGAAGCTGGCGATTGTGTCGATTCATGAACTCTTGGCCTAAAATCTCTCACAATTCTCTCCTTTAAAGGGGAGTAACTTGTGTTCACCAATCTATTTTAACCTGTTTTATCTCTCCAGTTTTTTGATAAAATCTTAAACGCTTAGGACTACAGATGAGTCGGTAATCACCGATCGCAAAACCTTAGGGGTCAATCTATCTTTTGATCTGATTCTCTGAGGGTCGATTAGGATCCTTGCTAAGTCGATATTTCTTTAACAATTATTGTGGTTTGAGGCACAAATTTATGAGTTCTGCACCCATCTCTCTCCCGGTGAATGGTAGCCCGATTAAGTTTGGTACCGATGGTTGGCGCGGTGTAATTGCTGCTGATTTTACCTTTGCGCGGGTGGTCCGGGTGGCGGCGATCGCGGCCCAGATTTTAGAGGAAGTTTACGGACCCTCTACCGGAAGCCGGACAATTATCGTGGGGTTCGATCGCCGTTTTATGGCGGAAACCTTTGCTCAAGCAGCGGCGGAGTCTATCCAATCTGTCGGGTTTGACGTGATGCTGTCAGAAACCTACGCCCCAACCCCAGCCTTTAGTTGGTTAGCCCACCAACGCAAGGCCCTCGGCGCTATTGTCTTGACCGCTTCCCATAATCCGGCAGCCTACCTCGGCTTAAAAGTCAAGGGTGCATTTGGGGGTTCGGTCCCCCCGGAAGTCACCCAACGAATCGAAGCGCAACTGTCCAAGGAGAATCAGCCCGGGTCCACTTCCCGTTCCCCAGGAAAGTTAGAGAAGTTTAATATCTGGCCGAGTTACTGCGAAATGCTGCGCTCAATGGTGGATATTGCCCGGATTAAAGAGGCGATCGCCCAAGGTCAACTCACGGTATTTGTTGATGCCATGCATGGCGCGGGAGCCACTGGACTGGGCAAAATCCTAGAGGTCCCGGTGCAGGAAATCAACAGCGATCGCGACCCCCTCTTTGATGGCGGTGCACCAGAACCCCTGCCGCGCTACCTCTCCTCCCTCTTCCGACTAATGCGAACTCACCGGCGATCGGATAATCCCGGTTTATCCGTGGGATTTGTCTTCGATGGCGATGCCGATCGCATTGCTGCCGTCGATGGCGATGGCACCTTCCTCAGTTCCCAAATCTTGATCCCCGTCTTAATCGAACATCTAGCGAAACGGCGCGGATTTATGGGGGCCGTCATCAAAACCGTCAGCGGTTCCGACCTGATTCCCCGGGTGGCAAAATTGTACGATAGGCCAGTCATGGAAACCGCGATCGGCTTCAAATATATCGCTGATCGGATGCTAGAAAATCGCGTCCTGATTGGCGGCGAAGAGTCTGGCGGCATTGGATATGGCACTCATGTCCCGGAACGGGATGCCTTGCTTTCCTCCCTGTACCTCTTAGAGGCGATCGTTCACTCCGGCTTAGAATTAGGCACTCTCTATCGTCGCGCTCAGGAGCAAGCTGACTATCACTTCAGCTATGACCGCATCGATTTACCCCTGAGCAGTATGGCAGTTGCCGATCGCCTGCGTGAACAACTCAAAACCACCACCTTGACGGAAATCGCCGGTCAATCCGTGGTGGATTGTCTAACCATTGATGGCTACAAATTTCGCTTAACCGATGACAGTTGGCTGCTGATTCGATTTAGCGGCACTGAACCCGTCTTGCGACTGTATTGTGAAGCGGGTACTCTGGCCCAAGTCCGTGATACCTTAGCTTGGGCCAAACAGTGGGCCGAGGGGGTTTAGCGGGTGTAATGACTTCACACTCCCGTTGTTTTTCGCTCCTCCGGAACCCTTAACCCCTGATCCCTGGAACAGTTGATACCGAATCTCTCTTTTGACTATGAACTTAGAATTAGAACCTGAAACGCAAAAAAGCCTAGTGGTTGCCACGAGCAATCCCGGCAAGCTGGAAGAAATGGAGGCATATTTGGGGGAGTTGGGCTGGTCATTGCAGCTTAAACCCCCGGAAATCGACGTGGAGGAGACGGGGGAGACTTTTATTGAGAATGCAGTGATCAAGGCGTCGGAGGTGGCGATCGCGACGGGACAATGGGCGATCGCTGATGATTCGGGGTTGTCTGTGGATGTTCTTGATGGCAGTCCCGGGATTTTTTCCGCTCGTTATGGTGCCACGGATCAAGAGCGGATTGATCGCCTACTGTTTGAGTTAGGCACTGAACTGAATCGAGAGGCGCAGTTTGTCTGTGCGATCGCGATCGCCCGTCCCGATGGTTCGATTGCGTTACAAGCTGAAGGGATTTGTCATGGTCGGATCCTCCATCGTCCGCGAGGAAATAACGGCTTTGGTTACGACCCAATTTTTTACCACACCGAACAGCGTCAGTCCTTTGCGGAAATGGACCCTGAGACTAAAAAACGCCTGAGTCATCGCGGTCAAGCTTTTAATATTCTCCTACCCGAGTTGGCCACTTTAGATTTTTCATAAAAAATCCCTCTCCAACTTGAATTGGAGGGGGATTTGAGGAGAACGGAGAATTGAGAACTGAGCATCTATTAAATCCTTGCTCTCAATTCTTGAGTCTTAATTCTTGCTCAAGGTTCTAAATGGCTTCCAGGTTCTTTTCTCCGGTGCGAATCCGGACGATTTCATCCACGGAGGAGATGAAAATTTTACCGTCACCAATTTCGCCGGTTCTAGCGGCAGTAACAACTTTGTCCACCACGAGATCTACCATGTCGTCATCGACGACAATCTCCACTTTGAGTTTTTGCAAAAATTCTACGGTGTACTCAGAACCGCGATACCGTTCAGTTTGACCTTTTTGCCGTCCGAAGCCTCGGACTTCTGAAACAGTCATCCCCACTACGCCTGCGTTAACTAAGGCGATTTTTACTTCATCAAGTTTAAATGGCCGAATAATGGCTTCTACCTTTTTCAAGCTTCTGACTCCTCACGCTGTTGAACTGCTGATTGCGTAACCTGCATCGTACCTTAGTATCACCGCCCTGTCCTGGGTTTTTGTAGTTTTTGATACAGAAATTCGGGATTGCGCTGACACAGAGCTTGGGATCCGAGAAAATTGCGGGAGCCAATCAATTGCGTTGATCCCAGCTAATCGGCCTCGAATTGGCGATCGCCCCAAAGGTGAAAGCCTAGACTTTGGGTTCTTGGAATTCAAACCCATGAGCATCGGCATATCGGTGCAAAAATCTCATCACCCGTTCCCATGCTTCATCAGAAGTTACTTCAAAGGAACATTCAGCTTGGGAGAGATTATCATCATCAACAAATTGAAATTTCATGCCATTGGGAATGACGGTAATTCCCCCTTCTTCATCACACAAATTTAAGGTTTCTATTTTATTAATAAAGCTCCGGCCTTTTTCCATAGCTTGGACCCGTTCAAACAGTAATACTACTGTTTTCGTTCCCGAGTCTCGGCCTTTTCGCAGACTAATTCCGCCGAGTTCCTCATCTAATCCCTTGATAAATTGTATGGAGACACTCACGAGTCGCACCCGTCTAAACGTCTCTCTTATCGTAGCATTTTGGAGTTCCCCTAGGGAAAGGTTATCAAATGACCATAAAAAATTGCCCTCAATTCTCGCTAGAGCAGAGGGACGTTCATCAAGATTTTATCCCCTTGCTGGGTTCTGGGGGCCGGGAAAATGAATTGAGAGATCAAAAGCCAAAGGATGCTGACAGGTTGAGGAAATGACCTCACCAGGCAGCATCCGAATATCAAATCGGACAAAATTAATAAAAGGATAGCGTAGTCACTGCTTAAAGTTAGAAGCAGATTTTTTTATAAGTGGGTGGGAGTTCAATCGATAAGCTGGAGCCATCCCCTGCGGACATTATAAAGCACTCGGTCAATGATGGCTTGTTCGTCTTCGCTCAAGCAGTCTTTTAAAAGAGCGGCTTTAAGCTGTTGGCGATCGGCACGAGTCACGACATTAGAGAACATGACTTGACCGTATAGTTCTTCCAGAGGGACTTGAGACATGGCTGCGGTTAGTTCCATTGTTCTAGGGAAACCTATAATTTCCACTGAAAATCGGTATGATCGATATGATATAGATCTTAGCGATTCTTCTTTTCTACGATGCGATCGCATCCGGCTTATGGGTGTGATCTAGATCGCGACACCCGAGGATCTGCATCATGGAAGGAGAGGAAAAAACCGTATATTGAAAAAAACAGCTAGGCAAGGCAAGTCCCCAGTTGCCAGACGCCCCATGAGTTCTCTCTACATCCGGTCAAGGTGGGGTCCCACTCTAACCCTTTCCAAGGGGACCAGAGTCGGAATCTGACGCTGTATTTTTACCTCTGAGGTCACCCAATTGTCTAAACTGAATACCAGCACCTAATTCTCTGGTTCAAGCTCACAAATCCGAGTTTTGATGATTGACAGGAGCAATGTTTGCGGTCTACTCGGCATTTTTGGACCCTACAGGGTAACGAAGCGCAAATAATAACAGGCAGAAGGGGATATGTTTAATACCACGGAAATCTTGATTGATGACTTCGTGCGCCAGCTTAAAGCAGGCTATGCCCGGACATACGGGGGTTTGAAACCAGACTATGCTGATATTATCGGTTGGGCGGGCCACATGGCCCTAGAGAACCTGGCAAATACCGATGCTTTGTACCACAATATCGAACACACCATTAACATCACGTTAGTGGGACAAGAGATCTTGCGGGGGAAACACATCCGCGAGGGCGGCGTTTCCTGTGAAGATTGGCTGCACTTTATTATTTCTCTGGTTTGCCACGATATCGGCTATGTCAAAGGGGTTTGCAAACAGGACCGAACGGCAGCCGGGCTCTATGCCACGGGTTGCAATGGCGAAACGGTGAGGCTACCGGAAGGGGCAACTTCTGCCAGCTTGACACCCTATCGAGTCGATCGCGATAAGCTGTTTATTCAAGAGCGCTTTGGCGGCCATAAACTGATTGATGCCGAAGCTCTCAAGCGGAATATCGAACTAACGCGGTTTCCCATGCCGATAGTTGAGGATTCTCAGGAAAATGGCACTTATCCAGCACTGGTGCGGGCGTCGGCCCTCGTCGGCCAACTCAGCGATCCCAGATATTTGAAAAAGATTAGTGCGCTGTTCTATGAATTTGAAGAAATTGGCATGAATGCAAAACTGGGGTACGAAAACCCTGGGGATCTGCGGGCCAAATATCCTCGGGTTTATTGGGAAAGCGTTTATCCTTATATTCAGGAGGCCCTACCTTACCTAGGGCTGACCCAACAGGGACAACAGGTTTTAGCCAATCTGTATGCCAATGTGTTTGTGATCGAGCATGAAAATTTTCACTCATGAGGATGAGGAGCCAGTGGGAAAACTGGGTAGGGTGTGAAATTTTTTTACCCCGGAAAGCCGTAATCAACTCTCGGTGCGATCGCAGAGTCAAGATTATGGCTTAAAATGGAAAGGTTGTCAAAAATTTGAGTCATTCCGGTTATGGCGGTTCCCAAGAAGAAAACCTCGAAATCCAAGCGCGATAAACGCAAAGCGACTTGGAAAAACAAAGCAGCTTTGCAAGCTCAAAAAGCCCTGTCCCTCGGCAAGTCGGTATTGACCGGACGTTCTACGGGTTTTGTCTATCCTTCTGATGAAGATGACGAGGACGAAGAATCCTAAAGGTTGGGGTTCATTGATGGTCAAGACGCGGGCGATCGCGTCTTGCTATCAGTTAAGAGCAAAAATCAAGCATGAAGCATTGTCGTTTGTCAAGTGCTTGATGCTTAATTTTTTAGGAGGCTGAAGTTTCAGTCTTGGCGGAAGGCAAAATGATCATCGCGTCCCCAAAGGAATAAAAGCGATACTCATGATCGATCGCCTCCTGATACAACCCCAACAGGCGATCGCGCCCCACTAATGCACTCACCAACATCAGCAAGCTCGATCTCGGTAAGTGAAAATTTGTAATCAATCCATCGACGACGCGCCACTGATATCCCGGATAAATAAATAAATCAGTCTTGCCACAAAATGGCTGCAATTCCCCGGTGACTGCTGCCCCTTCGAGCGATCGCACTCCCGTAGTGCCCACCGCAATCACTCGACCCCCCCGCGCTTTCGTCTCGCGGATTTTTTCCACGGTTTCATCCGGCACTTGCACCCACTCTTGATGCATTTGATGGCGGGTGACATCCTCAACCTCCACCGGGCGAAAGGTCCCAACTCCTACGTGCAAGGTGACAAAGGCGCGATTAATTCCCTTCGCTTCCAGGCGATCGAGCAATTCTTCCGTAAAGTGCAACCCCGCAGTGGGTGCGGCGGCGGATCCAGACTGTTCGGCATAAACCGTTTGATACTGGTCCGGTGAAGCGACGGATTGGGTAATGTAAGGCGGTAATGGCACCTGTCCATAAGCCTCCAGTAACTCCCGGACTGAGGCCCCCGGTGTCGCTTCAAATTGCAAGATTCTCCCCCCTGTTGCTTCATCAATGGCTAAAACTTTAGCCTGCAAGGTGGAGTTTGATCCAGGTTTGCCCTCTGGATTCTCTGGCGCAGGAAACTGAATCAGCGCCCCGGGTTTTAAACGCCGACCCGGTTTGACTAATCCTAACCACTGGTTATCCCCTTGGTCTTCTAACAGCAGGACTTCAACAGGTGCACCCGTGGATTTATAACCGTGGAGTCTAGCTGCCATCACCCGAGTATTATTGAGAACCAGTAAGTCACCGGGTTCTAGGAGTTCTGGGAGGTTTCGGAATCGCCGATGCTGGTGACTGGTGGGTGAATCTACCACCAGCAACCGAGAATTATCCCGAGGTATTACTGGATTCTGAGCGATTCTTTCGGACGGCAGGTCGTAGTCATATCCTGATAGGGTGCGATCGCCCCCGGTATTACTGTGGATTGGGCCGTTGACCGGGGATGTTAAACTCTCAGAATCGATTTCGTTATGGAACATACTTGTCATCCCAAAAAGGGATTTATTCGGTTGAATCTGTGATAAGATAGAAAATTATAAGGTAAAGTTTGGCTCATTAAACTTTTATTTTTAAAATCAGCTAAATTGAATAAAAGAGAAGTGAAGGGTTTAGAGAAACCTGGTGATAAATACTTAGGATAGCGTAAGAAATTTTTAAAGCAAGGTAATCCATCGGTAAGTGTAAAAACTTGGGTAGACTTCCCCATATCATCAGAGGGATCTTACCCATGTTAGAAAAACCAGGCGATCGCCACAATAGAATATAGAGCTTTGATAGTTATGCGATCGAAGGATGACGATGATCTGGGTGAATTGGATAAAAGCAGATCAACCCATAAACAAAGTTGGCAAAATCTCCCGATTTTCTCAACCAAACGCCTCCTCGAAAGTCACATCTGTTAAGAAGGTTCAATTCTTCCCTACTTCAGTTGGGTCTGTTTTAAATTCCATGAGAACGCAAAGCATCTGGATTCCTTTCCTGGCACTGGCCTGAACTCATGTAGCCATATTTCCCTGGCGCTGCAAAGTCCAAGGGCTAGAGTTATTAAAGCTTGGCTAGGGATGGGGAGAGCTAGGTTCATAAGCCAACAAGCAATCAACTAACCCACAGGACAAACCAGATGACTCATTATTGTCCAAGAATACGGAAATTGGTGAAGATGGATTACCTCTATCACCTGGCAAATGCCAGTCTAACCCTAAGAGTTGCGGAATATCTTAATACAAGCGCGAATCTGCCGGTTCGCTTCCTGACCGTGATTCATCAAATCGATGGATGGATTGTGCGGGTGAAAATGAATCACCCCCTCAAAGCACAGCAGGATGGGGATTTTCGAGCATTTATGAATGAATTAGGCATCCCCGGCCAACCGAGTATCCGATTGCAAATGGCGCTATGGGCATTGGAAAACGAACAGTCTCCCATTGAGGTGATGCGTCGCTATCAGATTGCTGTTGTTTCTCACGGTCATCCTGATTTGAGTGAAATTGAGGAGTTTCGTGAACAATTTGTGCAAGGGTTGGGATATTGTCCGGAAACTTTAGCATAATCCAGGCCAATTCCCACAACTGAAACCTCGTCACCGGGAAACATTAAAGGGTTTCGATCTTAGGCGTCGAACGCTCCACAAATATAATGATGCAGGGTAAAGCAATAGTCTCCGATGGGTTGGGGTTGACCGAGGCAGACGGGATTCCGTGGCGGTGAGGGTTGACCAGGGCGATCGCCCTGGAGGTTAACCCCCGCCTGGGGCGATCGCCTTTGGCGCTGATATTGGACTAACGCCACATCAAACCGACAGGGAAACTCAGCTAACTCCGGATGTTCTGCTAAAAATAACTGGGCAGTTTGGATCAATTTGGCCTGCTTTGCGGAGGAAATTGCCAGAAGACCCCCAGCATCCCAACTCCTTGGCGATCGCGTTTTAACTTCCACAAATGCCAACAGACCCCCCTCACTCCTGACCAACTGAGGGGAGACACCTCCCTTGACAAACAGCTTATTTTGTGTTGTATAAGAAGACTGCCAAGCAATCAGATCAATTTCCCCCCAGCGACAGCGCCAACGCCGCGCTTTAATCTCCCATCCTGTATCCAGTAACCATTGCCCCACCAATGCTTCACCCCACAAACCGGGATTGGGACTCGGAGGCGCTGGGACACTCAACCAAAGGGGAGAAGAAGCAGACATCAGACAACTCCAGGGTTACGCTTGCTGGTAAAATAACAACGGATACTTGAATTTTCTTTGTCTTAAAAAATCATCCCTCCCATCGCGCAGGAGTCACTTTTGGATCGACGAAACGAACGTATGAAAAATTGGTTTTGTAACTGGGATTGGACTCGGGTCATCAGTCTGGTTGTTTCGGTACTGGTTTGGATCTCAGCAGTCGGAACAGTCGCCACCCTCACCACAGCTTATCCTCCCGAGGCGATCGCCCAAAACTATAACAAAGAAAACCTCCTCGGCGCGGATTTTTCCGGTCGGGACCTCACCCAAGCCAGCTTTAACCACGCTAACCTCCGCAAAAGTAACCTAAGTCATGCCAACTTGCAAGGGGCCAGCCTATTCGCCGCGCACCTAGAAGAGGCCAATTTAGAAGGTGCAAACCTGAGTAACACCACCTTAGATACCGCCCGGTTTATCAAAGCGAACCTTAAAAATGCCATTCTCGAAGGGTCTTTTGCCTTCAGTGCTAAATTTAACGGGGCCAACATCGAAGGCGCAGATTTTACCGATGTGTTCCTGCGCGATGATGCCAATCAAATCCTCTGCGATCTTGCTACCGGGACCAATCCCGTCACGGGACGCAATACTCGCGATACCCTTTATTGCGATTAAACCGGGTTTGGGTGCGGGATTGACAAGGGGGCGCAGTTGAAGGGGGCGATCGCGAGTTTTTCCTTCTCCTAGAACCGCAGTTCGCGGTTCAATCTTGAGGACAATCAACCGGGTTTCTCGCCAGATTTCTTGCCCATCGCCCTAGACTTGGTGAAGAAACCCAGTTTCTAATCTCTACTACATCAACCTCCTGTAGTTCTGCCTCCTCTAACCCCTGACTAAGGCAACTTCTCTCTAAAGATAGATGTGCACTCTCCCCAGGTTCAGATAAAGTAAAAACATAGAAAATCGAAATAACACAGACCTCAAAGGTCTTTTTTAACAAGTCAAGATAACAGGCAGTCCTGTCAGAACGATTCTGGCAGGACTGTTGCATTAAAATCCCCCCTTTCTCTCCGAGTTTGGGGGGATTAATCTGGAATTATGTCAGAGGTTTATTCGGAATCAGGAAGAGAATTATACTCAGAAACCTGGTTGTTTTAAGCTTCGCGAGTGCGGGCTAAATATTGTCCGACTTGGATGCGAACATCTTTGAGTTCGAGAATCACCGATCGCGTAATTAACTTACCCGATTCCACCACAACTTGACCCGTGATGGGATGTAATAGATCTTGTTCCGTGCGCCGTCCGATGAGGGCCTCGATATCTTCAATCGCATCGAGATACATCCCTGTGGGGACTTCGACGACGACTCCTTCTCCAAGGATTCGGGATTGACAGGCGAGGCGAGAGTTAATTTTGGCGGTGGTGATCACCTCTAGGGTGCGTTGTTCTCGGCGTCCCATTGGGGAGACACTCTCCATGCCTTGTTTGATAAACACATGGCAGGTGGCACATAATCCTCGCCCTCCACATTCTTTGAGGACGTGGAGATCTTCAGCGAGTAGGGCCGAGAGAATGTTTGCATTGGTCTGAACTTCGGTATCTTGGGCGATTGGTTCTAAGCGAACAATTTTGACCATCTTAATTGAGTGATTGGTTGTGGGTTGTAGGGTTAATTCCGAGTTAGGGTAGATCGGGTTTTGACTTTGAGGATAATGGAGAAGGGGACTGGCCTTTTTTTGAGATTAACCCTTGACAATTAAAGATTATTATGCTGACCCAGACGGATTTAAACGTTGATGCACCCTGAAAGCTGGCTCAATCTTAATTATTTAATTATTGTGACATTGGCAGTGCAAGTCAGGAGATCCGAGGCCGGGTGGGAAACGGTCATTTGCGGGCAAAGGGATTTACGATAGGAAGGGGCAATACACCCGGCGAGTCTGGATGACTCACCACAGGACAGAGCGATCGCATGATCAACAAGGGAGAGAGGATCGACGTGACTAACCAATCCGATGAGGGGCCGAATCGCGGCTATCTGAAAGGAAGTCGTCCCTCGGGTCCCGCAAGACCCACAGAATTGCGGCAACTCCAAAAGCAACTGCCCAAATATCGAGTTTTAGCATTAGTGGGGCAGGGACAATTTGGCAAAGTATTTTGTGCGATCGAGCGCAAAACCGGCCAATTGGTGGCCCTCAAAGAACTGACTCACCTGCGTCTACCCACCCATAAATTTTTGCGGGAACTGTTGTCCTTACTCACCTTGCAACATCCGCATATTGTCACCTGTCGCGCCTTAGAACAAACCCCCACCGCCCGATATGTGGTGATGGACTACTGTGAAGGGGCAACCCTGCGGGAACTCCTGGAACCGAAGGCTTCCCTGAGTTTAGGGGAAGGGATGCAATTAATGCTGGGGATTCTAGCGGGATTAGAATGCGCTCATGATGCGGGAATCATTCACTGTGACATCAAACCGGAAAATATCCTGTTGAGCGTGAAAAAGGGAGCCTGGTTTGCCCGCCTCTCCGATTTTGGCATTGCGCGGCGTTTCAGCGAACTACAAGGGAGTCGTCGGGGGGAGAGTGATGAACTCGAAGCAGTGGGGGCGACCGCTTATGCAGCCCCCGAAGGCTTTTATGGCTTGTACTCTCGGGGTGCGGATATTTACTCAATGGGGATTTTGCTGTTTGAACTGCTGCTGGGATATCGGCCCTTTACGGGAAAACCTGGGGACCTGATGTGGGCGCATTTGAATCAGCGCTTGCAGGTCCCGGAACAGGTACCTTTGCCCTTGCGGTTAATTCTGGAAAAAGCCTTAGAGAAACTCCCGGCGCGTCGGTATGCCAGCGCCGCGCAAATGGCACAACAGATTAAAGCAGCGATGAATGAACCCGGGGTGCGACTCTTGAGCGATCGCCCGTTACCCTTGAACGAGTCCCTCGGTCCGGAAATACCAGAACTCCCCAGTACCCAACAGTCCCGCATTCCCCTGCCGGTTCCCACCACGGCGTTAGTCTCCCAGGATAGCTATCTCTACGCGGCCCATGCTAATCAGGTGAGATGCTGGCATCAACTGACCCTCCCCCCCAAGGTGGTGGATTTTCCCGATCGCGTGACCGAGGTCCTGCCGATGAGGGGGGGCTGCTGGGTGAGTACCGGACGTCGGCTATATTGGCTGGCGATCGCCGAAGATCAACCCCAACCCCAACTCACCTGTGATGGCGAATTTCGGATGGCAATTGACCCGGACTGCCGCTGGTTAGCCATTGCCATGAAGGGGCAACTCAACTTTTATTCCCTCGCCACCCTCACCCCTACCGGGTTTAAGGCCCCAGACCATCACTGCCCAATTCCTGACGATGAGCTGCCTGAGATCCTCTTTCTCGACTCCAAACATCTCCTGGCAATCCGGTACGACTCCACCCCCAACCAGGGCCGGACCCTGTTCCAGGTTTATACCCGTCGGGGAACCCGAATCGGGTCTGAATCATTTAAGGGCATTTTAGACTCGGTGATTTTAACCGAACAACCCTATACCCTGGCAGGAATCACCCGTCACCCCAGACCCGCCCTTTGGCAGATCCAACTCTGGCCCCTGCGGGTGCGTCGCCTGCCCTTAGCAACTCTGCCAGTTTGTTTATCGGCCGTCCCTGGGGGTGGGGTGAGGGCCGATGAGAAAGGGCAAATTCTCTGGTTTAATAACGACTTAGAGCCGGTGGCTGCTATTCAAGGACCCGAATCCCCCATCGCCCTCGCTGCCCCCTTCAATTCTGGAACCCAGATGCCACCAAGTCCCCTAAATTTAGCGATCGCCACCCGGACCGAATTTGGTGGCGCGATTCACTTTTTCCAGATTGATGGGAAAGAAACTTTATGAGCGAACCGCAACAATTAGACCCGGAACATCCACCCTTTGACCCCTTAAAAGTCCGGCAGACCATTCTCAAGCTGATTCCCCCCCCAAAAACCGGCCCTGAAACGGGTGAATTTTGCTTAGATCCCGGGGCGATCGCCGCCTGGGAGAAACTCATCGCGAAGGTAGCCCAAATGCGGCAACCCGCAGCCGTCAGCCTCTTCGACTATCCCCCAACTCCGGAAATCCTCACCCCCTACGTCCTCCCGGAAGCTTGTCAGGTCCTCGATGCCTTTCAACAAGCGGCTATTCTCTCAGACGACCCCAACCCCACCCCAAAAACAGCCCCAGAAACCCGGTTCATCCCCCTAGAAGACTGGATTCCTGAACTCCTCTGGTACGCCGTCAGCAGTTCCGAAGCGGTGATGCGACTGATTAGCGGGATTCCGGCCAGTATGTTCCAACCGGAACAGGGATGGTTCGGGGGAATGGTGCGACTGGTGCTCGGATTACGGGGACAGAGTGGGGATTTGCAGTGGTTTTTTGACCTCGCCAGCGATCGCCCTTGTCCCTACCCCGGAGAATTAGTCCCCCTCGACCCTGAAACCACCCGGATTCAGTCCGATGCAGTCGCCCCCTTGCGCGAGTCTCTTCCCCTGGCGGACTTAATCGCCCAACTGCGCCAACAACTGCATCTGGTAACCCCCGAACTGGCCCACTTCCTCCAACCCACGCCGATGGAATTCCTCCAACCTGGGAGTCGCTGGCAGGTGGGTGAGATTCAACTCACCTTAGAGTTTGAATTTGTCAGGGATCCGGAACAGGAGTTTTTCTCGGGGCCATTTTTAGACCCGGATCACCCCACTTCCGCGAAAATTCGTGGGGTACAACCCCTGGTAGACTATCCCGACTCCTCCACGACTCCGGGGACTTCCGATGGGGGGATTGCTGCTGCGGTTCTGACCCTCCTCTGGGACTGGCAAGAAAAAAGTCATGGCATCCCTGGAAGTAACAACAATGGGGAGGGGGCGGAATTGATTCCCTTATTCGTGGCGATCGCCAGTCGCCTCGCCCTCACCCCCCAACCCCTAACCCCTCCCCCAGAGATTTCCATCGACGAATTAGCCTCTCAACTGTTGTGGAAGATGCTCGGATCAGGATTAGAGGGGATGCAATGGATTGCGGGAGTTAATGCCCGCATTCTGCAACCGGAACGAGACTGGGAAACGGGAATGTTGCGACTGGTGGGAATTTTGACCGTGGAAACCCCGAGTTTCTCCTGCTCAATCGATATTGCCACGGGACAGCCTCCCAGCCCGATCGCCCCTTTGGTACCCGGGACAGTGATTCAATCTGGCCGGAGTGGGTGGTATGCTGAAGCGATCGCCCTGGAACAGTTATGCCCCCAATTCTGGGCTGGTTTCTCAGCGGGTTCATTGCCTTCTACTGTCGGGAAAACGGCCTGGGATCCGGTGGAAAACCTCGTAACGGCTCTGTTAGCCTGTGAGGATACCCTAGGAGTAGAAATCTGCCCCTCCCAGCAATACTGGCAATCCGGTTGGGCACAGCTATGCTTGGCGATCGAATTTATTCCCAGTTAACCGATGGAAGTTTACGCTTACGCTTTTTTAAAAACACCCCCGGTTGAGTTAGAACTCCCCCTGGGAATTAACCAATTGGTGCAACTGGTTCCAGGGACGGAGATCTGTGCGGTGGTGGAATTCGATGTGGATATTAACCGCTTGCAAGGGGATGATGCGCTGTTAGTTCAGGCGATCGTCGCCCACGATCGCACCCTGGGAGAATTGTTTGAGCAACAATGCCTGTTACCCCTGAGATTTGGGACCCTGTTTCTGTCTCTGCAGGCATTACAAGAGCATTTAGTCACTCGGGAAGCGGAATATTTAGAGAAACTCGATCGCTTGGTCGATAAAGGGGAGTACATTTTAAAGTGCATTCCCCGTCCTGAACCCGAGTCCGAGATTTCTACTGAGGTCCGTGGTAAAGCCTATTTACTGGCGAAAAAACAGCGCTATCAAGCGACTCAAGCCTTTCAGAATGAGCAATCGGCCCAATGGGACTGGATTCGCCGCCAAGTGACTGAATTGTACCCCGAGGCGATCGCCTCCGACCTTGAGGATCAGAGTCATCGGATTTTTCTGTTAGCCTCCATCCAAGAAGAACCTCTACTTTATGAACGATTCCAAGAGTGGCAGCAAACCTGTTCCGCTTGGGAGTTGCAGTTGGGAGAGGCCCTCCCGCCCTATCATTTCGTCTAATTTAGCTTCTGGCATTTGTCACCTTTTTTGAGTTACCCCCACTCAGCATATTTACGGAAATATTAAAAATTACATCAATCCCTTGCCGTTCGGGGTGGCGATCGATAACACTAGAGAAACACGGTAGGGCTGGTAGCCTCGCGTCTTTAGACCGAGGTGGAAAGCCCACACGAGCGGTTTTAACCGCCTACACTGTAGTCTAACCATGATGAGGGTCGTTAATGTAGCGCTCTATCGCATCTTTCTGCAAAACTCTACTCTTATAGAGTATCATTAGGCAAAAGCAAACAACAAAACTAAAAACAAGAAGAGGTTAAAATTGTTTGGCTGTCAGCAGAATGTAATCAAGACAGACAAAGATACTCAAGCAATCATTGAATATCTTTGTGCTGAGTCAAATAACCTCTATAACTGTGCGACCTACTACGCTCGTCAGATTTACTTTAAGACTGCGCGTATCGTAACTGGGTTCGACTTAACAGCAGAGATGAAAACCAATGTTCATGTCAAGGCTGGCTACGCATCTTCAATGCAACAGACTGGCATAAATGTCGGTGAAGCCTTCAAGTCTTTCAAAAAACTAAAGGCTAAGTGTCGAAAAGGTGAACTAAATCATCAGCCAAAAGCGCCCAACTATCGCAAACCGGGGGGTCTGTTTACAGTCACCTACCCTAAAA
>NZ_JAFLQW010000140.1 GCF_017313335.1 Phormidium pseudopriestleyi FRX01
CGCAACAATGTGCCAATATCCGGTGCATTGGTTGGCACAAGCACTTCTGACGGTTGCAGACGCATGAGTTCTTGTGCGAGATGTTCTAAATCCTCTGCTTGGGTGGTGAAGAATTCCCCGGTGGAAATATCAGTATAAGCCAATCCCCACTGATTCCCCGCCATCAAAACTGCGGCTAAAAAGTTATTAGTGCGAGCTTTGAGCATTCCATCTTCGAGGAGTGTACCCGGGGTAATCACCCGAGTCACTTCGCGTCGGACTAACCCTTTTGCTTCGGAAGCATCTTCCACTTGATCGCACACGGCGATGGAGTAGCCTTTTTCCACTAATTGCATGGCATACCGTTCTAGGGCATGATGGGGAACGCCGGTCATGGGGACTCGTCCCACCTCTCCGCCTTGTTTACTGGTGAGCACTAATTCCAATTCTCGCGCCACGACGATCGCATCCTGGAAAAAGGTTTCAAAGAAATCCCCAACGCGATACAACAGCAGGGAATGGGGATATTGATCCTTGACTTCTGCATAATGCTGATACATCGCCGAGAGGCGATCGCGATCAAGTTCTCGATAGTCAGCATTGGTAAGATGGGTCTGGGTAGTTTTAATCCCAGTCATATCTGTTGGGGTAGATGCAGAGGGGCGATCGCTCATGGGTTTATCCAGAATCCAAACACAGGGCAAGCCATTTGGCTGTTTATAGATGATAAACTGCTGCCATCCCCGATGTTCTAAAAACTTGCTGAAATCTCCCATCGGTTACCCGGGGAGGCGATCGGCACAGGGTGGAGCCTGCCTCAGTTGCATTGGGTCGCCGATTCCTCTATAATCCAGACTCTCTCAGACTTAGAAGCATCCCCACCCTGATCATTCCCACCATGAGTGAAAGCGCATTAGCCAGAATTCGGATCGTGCTCGTAGAACCGGCTGGCCCCTTGAATGTGGGTTCAGTGGCCCGAGTGATGAAAAATATGGGGTTGTCTCAGTTGGTCCTGGTGAATCCTCAGTGCGATCGCCAGGATGAATGGGCGATTAAAATGGCCGTACATGGGGCAGATATTTTAGAAGCGGCCCAAATTGTCAACGAACTCCCACAGGCCCTGGTGGGATGTCAACGGGCGATCGCAACCACCGGGCGTTCCAGGTCCTTACCCACGGACTTAGAAACCCCCCGAGTCGCCCTCCCTTGGCTGTTAGAAACCCCTTCCGCCTTAATTTTTGGTCGAGAAGACCGAGGATTGAGCAATGATGAACTCAACTACGCCCAGCGATTCGTTCAAATTCCCTCCAGTCCAGAGTATCCTTCCTTAAACTTGGCCCAATCCGTCGCCGTTTGCGCTGCTGAACTCTACCAACAGGCGACTGGACTCTCAGAAGACAAATCCAGCAACCCATCCCCCTTCATCAGCGCCAATCCCAGCGTTCCTACTGCTTCTCTAGATGAATTAGAGGGATATTATCAACAGTTAGAACGATTGTTATTGGAAATTGGGTATCTTTATCCTCATACTGCGCCCCGGAGACTGGAAAAATTCCGACGGTTGTACAATCGTGCTCAATTATCCAGTCAAGAAGTCGCCATGTTGCGGGGAATCTTGACACAAATGGAGTGGGCATTGTCCCAAGGATCCGAGGTTGGTGATACGCTATAAGCGTTATAGCCCTTGAACAGAGAAATTCTCAAGCAACCCAGTTTCTGCCCCGGAGTTTCGGGCCAAGGTTGTCCGCGCGGGTGCATCCGATGTTTGGACAGTCTGCCCTCATCCCCCCCGCCTTACAAGAGTAAGTTTTTTACGTTCATGGTGATTTGCCTTTCTATTAACTTCAGCGACGGTCCCCTCCCCTTGCCAAGGGGAGGGTTCCGGTCCCCTCCCCTTGGCAAGGGGAGGGTTAGGGTGGGGTGTCGGCGGTGCCGGGGCGATCGCCTGAGTTACGAAGAAATAGGGTGGACCAGCCTCCATACAGGCGATTAAGCCTCCAGTGAGTGCGTAACTCAGGCGATCGCCACGTCACCGCCGACACCCCACCCTAACCCTCCCCTTGGCAAGGGGAGGGGACCGTCGCTGAAGTTAATAGAAAGGCAAATCCCCCTGAACATAAAAAACCTACTCTTGTAAGATCCCCCCCCGCCCCTTCTCCCAAAAAGGGAGAATGGGAGCCAGATTCAAAGTCCCTCTCCCCCTTTGGGAGAGGGATTTAGGGTGAGGGCGGCGAGCATTGGGATGATCCCGTCCGCGCGATCGCCAAAAGAGTGCCTCAAGGGGTTACGATTGTCGGTGCTGCGGTCAAAGGTGATCCTAAGAACGGGTACTTTAAGGGCTGGGTTAGCCTAACAAGCAGCAAGAACGAAACAAGAGGAGTGTGGTGTGGCTCAAAGGTCTCCAATTCGGTCATTTTTGTCGGTAGTGCCTTCGGAAAAATCAGAGTCTGGCGAACCGACAAAGCGGGTAAAAAAAACCAAAACCAAGACATCGGGGAAAAAAGTAACCAAATCAGCTTCCCGTAAATCTATCCCCGGGACCCGTGGCGATCGCCGTCAGGAAGCGCCACCCCGGGACCCTAGACAAATGGGATCAGCCATCCCCACCTTAAGCGATGGCGAAACGGCACAACCGCCCCAATCTCGGTCTCATCTGGCCCAACAACAGCAACAGTCTCAACAGTTAGCTGAACAATTGCGAATAGGCCGGGTCCCTCATTCCCGGAACCAACCGGATTCTGCCAATCCAGACAACCCCCGTCCTCCCCGTGGGTCAAAATCCCGCGATCGCCTTGCCGAACAACGACCTTCTACCTCGACTCGTTCTACCCCCCTGAGTCGTCAGTTGGCCCAAGAAGGATCCGACTCTCCCCGGGAACGAGTTCCGGGACGAAGACCCCCAGATTCAGGAAATAAACCCCCACGCAAGCGGACTCCAAAAGCGCAATCTAAACGCACTGCCGGGACTTCCTCCAAACCGAGTTCCCCCCAAGCTAGAACCCGGAAAACCACCGATAAGAAACCGAAACGGACTAAAATCTCGCCCCTGATTTATGGGGCGCGGTTATTGATTCTTGGGGTGGGACTCGGCGTACTCGCGGGCACACTCTTGTCCATCTGGAATCCTGCGGATAACTACACAGTAGGGGCGACTGGAAACGCTGAAACCCAAGAAGAACAGCAGGAACAGGCTGCTGCTGCCTACAATCTCCAGGCCCTGCCTATCAGCCAGGAAATCACGACCCTGAAAGAAAAATTGCAGGAAATGGCGGCAGAATATCCGGAATTGACCCCGGGAGTTTATGCCATTGAATTGGATACCGGGGCATATCTGGACTTGAATGGGACCCAGAAATTTTCCGCTGCCAGTACGATTAAGGTGCCGATTTTAATTGCATTTTTTCAGGACGTGGATGCGGGAAAAATCACCCTGGATGAAATGCTGACCATGAAACAAGAGCATATTGCCGAAGGGTCCGGGGATATGCAGTTCACCGAACCGGGGACGAAGTACAGCGCCCTGGAGACGGCGACTAAAATGAGCCAGATTAGCGACAATACGGCGACGAATATGTTAATTGAGCGGTTGGGGGGTGCAGCGGCCCTAAATCAGCGCTTTGCATCCTGGGGATTGAACAACACCGCGATCGCCAACCCTCTCCCGGATTTAGAGGGAACCAATACCACCAGTGCCCAAGATTTGGTGCAGGTGATGGGACTGGTGGAACGGGGACAGGTGCTTTCTCTGCGGAGTCGCGATCGCCTGTTGAAGATTATGCAGGGCACGGTGAATAATTCCCTACTCCCCCAAGGATTGGGTTCTGGCGCGGCGATCGCCCATAAAACTGGGGATATTGGGACTGCCATTTCCGATGCTGGATTGGTGGATATGCCCAATGGCAAGCGTTATTTAATAGCAGCGATCGTCAAACGTCCCCACAATGACCCAGCGGCAGAAGAGTTAATCCGGCAAATGTCCAAAGTTGTTTACCAATCCTTTAATGGAGAACTCTAGGCATGAGACCCTAACCAGCAGAAATCTCCATTCTGATCAGGATTCTCCCTTCTTTACTTAGCGGTCTCGATAGCGGATGTGCCAAAATCCAGATAGATAAAGACCTTGATTAGGTCAACCGATCGGGACTGCTTTTTGTTTGCCAGGAGAAATTTTAATGAAAGTTGCTATCCATCCAGCCCTGAGTGATGCCAATATAGACGCGGGTCAACCCAGTTCTCAGCGTCAACTTTCCCTATCCATTTCCGCGATCGCCGCCGGTTTAGAAACCTCTGTCCCCCTGAACCTCTGTCTGATTTTGGACCATAGCGGATCCATGACCGGACGTCCATTAACTACGGTGAAAGAGGCTGCCTATCGACTAATCGACCGACTCAAACCCGGCGATCGCCTCAGTATCGTCGCCTTCGATCATCGCGCCAAAGTGATCGTCTCCAATCAGGCGATCGAAGACATCGATCGCATCAAAAAACAGATTGACAAACTCAAAGCTGATGGCGGGACTGCGATCGATGAAGGCATGAAAAAAGGCATGGAAGAACTCAAAAAAGGCACAACCGGCACCGTCTCCCAAGCCTTTATCCTCACCGATGGCGAAAACGAACATGGCAGCAACGATCGCTGTCTCAAATTAGCCTCCGAAGCAGCCGATGCCAACCTCACCCTCAACACCCTCGGATTTGGCGATCACTGGAACCTAGATGTCCTCGAATCCATTGCCACTGCCGCCCGAGGTGCACTCTGTCATATCGAACGCCCGGAACAAGCCGTCGAAGAGTTTAGCCGCTTATTCAGTCGGATTCAATCCGTCGCCTTAACCAATGCCTATCTGCAACTAAAACTGATGCCAAAAGTTCGCCTTGCCGAACTCAAACCCATCGCCCAAGTCTCACCGGAAACTATCGAACTCCCCGTAGAGGCCAAGAATGGACTGTTCGAGGTGCGCTTAGGGGATATTATGACCACAGAACGGGTGATTTTAGCCAACCTATATATTGGCAAATTTGCAGAAGGCAAACAAACCCTAGCGGAATTGCAAATTCGTTACGAGGACCCTTCCGCAGGACGGAAACAGATTCTCAGTGATCCGGTTCTCGTGGATGCCAATGTATTGAGTGCCTATCGCCCGGCGATCGACCCCACCGTACAGCAACATACCTTAGCCTTAGCGAAATATCGGCAAACCCAAATTGCCGAACAAAAAATCCAACAAGGCGATCGCCTCGGTGCCGCCACCATGCTACAAACTGCCGCCAAAACAGCCTTACAAATGGGCGACAAAGGCGCAGCAACCGTCCTCCAAACCAGCGCCACCCGCCTCCAAGAAGGACAAGAACTCTCCGAAGCCGATCGCAAAAAAACCCGCATCGTCTCCAAAACCATTTTGCAATAACAACCATCAAAAAAGCGGCAGACATGAATCTGCCGCTTTTGCAATCAATCCCCTCCCCTCAACTCTCTGTCACACCTTCAGTCGTTCTTCAATGTTCGTAGTAACGCCTGAAGGCGTTACTACGAACCGATTTTAAAAAAAATTAACCCCAACCCTTTAATATTAAACCTCCCCTGAATCAAACCAGAGGAGGTCAAAACATGATGGAATTCAACCGGACAAAATTAATTAGTGACTTCAGGGACGAGATTGAATCTATCCTTCAACTGCGATCGCCTGACCTTTTTTCCGAGCCCGACTCCCGGCAAAAGTTAAACCCAATGCCATTAACCCAAGCATAGTAGAGGGTTCTGGCACTGAAACATCACCAGGTGGAACAGAAGCCACAGCAAACTCACCCAATAATGCCACTCCATCATTCGCACATTCTGCGAACAAATTCGCCACAAATTCACCCACCGGCATTAAAGACTTATCAAAGCTAAACCCGAACGTCTGAGAGCCAATCGCCGAGAAGTTAGCGAAATCCAACCCTAACCCAGTAAAATCATTGATGAGATTAATCCCACCCAACAAATTCCCGGTCTTAATCGAGTTCAAAACCGTATGAGTCCCAGAGGTTTGACCGTCAAAGTAGGAGTCATTATAAGCGAGGTCACCCATAGACGCGGTGCCACCTCTACTGCTGACATGGTCCGCATGGTGGGTTAAATTCGTAAATCCAGAGTTTTCCTTTGTCACACTTTTGAGTGTCACATTATTATAAACCCCAACGCTGCTCACCCCAGAATTGCTGTTTTCCGTAAACCGGATCCCAAATAAATTGCCACTCGCATTGGCGGTTTTCAAATTATCACCGGAAAAGTTGAAAATTAAATCGCCCCAGCCAATATGCTTATCTGCCGCATAGTTATCACTGGCACCCGTAATCGGTAGGTTGGCATTAATCGCGACAAAAATACTGTTGCTTTGGGTATCCTCTTTAACAGCCATGCCATACATTTCGTATGTACTGTTAGCCCCAATAATATTTCCTTCTGCCCCATCGTTAAACGAATCAATGGCGTAGTTCCAGCCATTATGAAGAGTTCCGGCATTCGCTTGAGGTACGGTAACCCCCATCAAACAAACGGTGGCTGTAGCGGTTCCTAAGATAGTGTTGAATAAAGTTGCTTTCATCATGGTCCCCTCGTCACTTGGTGTTGAACTTTCATGCTTATGTTTACAATCTTATGAACTTTTTTCGGGGAATACAAGTCTTTTTATTAAAGCTTGAGTAAAGATAATCCCCACATTCTCTCCCCAGAGGTTATTTTTACAAGATTTTATTTTAAAATTTTAATTCATTGATTTAGCTGTTGCGTATATTCACTGAAACATTTATTGAAATTAGTCAGTTAGAGGAGTTATTCCTTTTCACTTTTCCAAACTGTTCTCAGGAAAAACACGTAATTAAAGGGCAGAGTCAAAACTTTATAAACAATCTGATGTGGGAACAGAACAGATCGTCTCTATTCACTCGATTGCTGAACCCGCTTCAAGATTGATGGAGCGCCCAACCCTGAATTTGCTAAGAAAATCAAGGTTTTGAAGGCAGTTTTTATTGTCCATCAAGGGTTTTGACCGGATATTAATCGGGAGTAATTCCCCAAATTGCCAGGATAGGGCCGCAGGGGTACTTCTGAACAAGCGGCGATGAGGGGCCAGGTGCAGCCCAAGCACCCCAGGCAAGGTACAATGCACGATCTGATGTCGCGCAGCTACTGGATGAAATGCAAATCAACTGGCAAACCGCTAAAACTTACGAAGATATCCTTTATCACAAAACCGATGGGATTGCCAAAATTACCATCAACCGTCCCCACAAGCGCAATGCCTTCCGTCCGAAAACCGTAGTTGAACTGTATGATGCCTTCTGCAATGCCCGGGAAGATACTCGGATTGGGGTGGTGTTATTCACGGGTGCGGGACCTCATACTGATGGCAAATATGCGTTCTGTTCCGGTGGCGATCAAAGTGTGCGGGGGGAAGCGGGATATATAGATGAGGCGGGAGTTCCCCGTTTAAATGTCCTGGACTTGCAGCGGTTAATTCGGTCCATGCCGAAAGTCGTGATTGCCTTAGTGGCGGGATATGCGATCGGGGGCGGCCATGTTTTACACCTAATTTGTGATTTAACCCTAGCTGCCGAGAATGCTATTTTTGGGCAAACGGGACCGAAAGTGGGTAGTTTTGATGGGGGTTTTGGGGCCAGTTACTTGGCTAGAATCGTGGGTCAAAAGAAAGCGCGGGAAATCTGGTTTCTCTGTCGTCAATATAGTGCCACCCAAGCGTTAGAGATGGGTTTGGTGAATGCGGTGGTGCCGGTGGAACAACTGGAGGCGGAGGGTGTCACCTGGGCGAATGAAATTTTAGAGAAAAGCCCGATCGCCATTCGTTGTCTTAAAGCCGCTTTTAATGCCGATTGTGATGGTCAAGCGGGGTTACAGGAACTGGCGGGGAATGCCACGATGCTGTATTACATGACCGAAGAAGGGGCGGAAGGAAAACAAGCGTTCCTAGAAAAAAGGCAACCAGATTTTCGTAAGTATCCCTGGTTGCCATAATTTTTAAATTGCCTAGATTATTCACTGCCCTTGAATCATGCAACCCGGTTTGGAAATCCAACCGGGTTTTTACCGCTGATTTGTAAAAGTGATGTCTAAAAGTTGCGATCGCTTCTGGAGTTTAACCCCAGAAGCGAGAGTCTCTGAGTAATTATACTGAGCGATTCAACCGAATAATGCGATCGTTTAACTTTTATTGAAAGAACGTGAATGTCAAATTTTTTGTCGCTTTAGCTGACTGAGACAAAATGCTCACCGTTATCGGGTTTGTTTAAATTTTGAGGGACAACAACCCCATCGGTTTGAGCCTCATGTCTCTGTGCTGAGGGTTGGTGGAATACCCGTTCTAGGGATAGAGTCCCTTCTACCCGGAGTCGTTGGTCTTCCAAGAGGATCAGATCGGGTTTAATGTCTTCCCAAGAAGGAGCAAAGGGCGGTAAAGCTAACGAACAAGCTTTCCAGCCTCCACGAACCAGTACACCGAGTTGTTGGCAGTTTCCACCGCGACGGCCTTCAGGGGTATAGAACCGACAATGGCGACAGGATGATGATGGGCAATTTGAGGTCTTCATTATGGGTGCTTGAGGGAAAATCAAATGATGTTTCTATTATGATGTAAGGTGATTTTACGCAGGAAAGGCATCAAGCCTTTATCCCGTATAGGTTTAAGCAATCCCCGATAAAAATTCATCTTAACAATTTCTTTATTATTCTGTAAAAAATAGCAACAATTCAGTTAAGTAACCGCTCATCTTGACCCTGCTAACTGGATGAGTTCAAGTCAAAAATTTATGGGGATCAACATTTTAGCCAATCGTTTGGCTCAAGGATAAGGGGAGATTTCAGGTAAGATAGCTTCCCTAAATCCCCAGATTTTACCTTTTAAGTCAGGAGTTGGTAGTCCCAAATACAAAGAAGAGAAGGGATTCAAGATAAAGATTTGAGGGATATATTGATAATGGAGATGGGGGTGGGCAGAGTCCGCAAGGCGGGATCGGGATGTTGGACTGGCGCGTCCTGGAGTCTGAATCACCAACCGTTGATGATGTGGAGTGCGGCCATCCCAGCTCTCTAGTCGCCCTTAGCCTGACCACTGTTTCGGAGCACAGAGGGCACAAACCGACCAGCGATCGAGTTCACCCGGAGGAGTGGGAGAACCACAATGGGGACAAAGGGGTAAACCCTGCGATCGCGCTTGGACCCGCTGTGCCCAGCGATCGAAAGTCCCTTGAGCATTCTCAACCTCAGAACCCTTGGGAGTTTCGGCATCGGGACTCAACTGAGCTAGTCGAGAAGGATGATCCTGCCAAAGTATTTCTTGATCCGCCAAATCTGGACATTTAACGTCAGATCTAGACCAATCCTTGGCAGAAAATCGAATATCGGCGATCGCCTCGGAGCGCCCCACATTCAACCGTTGCAAAATCCGTCGGCGCTCAAACATCAGGTTTTGCGCCCAAGCTGCACTAGAAGTCGCCACCCGGAGCACCCCCCGTTCCACCGCTAAAGGACGAGTATGTTGACTAATCTTCGGTCCGACTGCGATCGCCCAAGATTCAATCAACTGCTGATATTCCCGTTGCTTTTGTCCCAGGGTCTGAGCTGCCAGGTCGCCTAAAATATGATCAAGAGAGTTAAAAGCCATCGAGTCAAACTCAACATTGAACTGAACCATTTAAAATTGGGTGCAACAGTACAGTCTGTGACTCTTGCCATGCCTCCTATTATAAGGATGGGCATCGGCCAGAATCAGTCAGACTCCCCATAAGCTGGGAGCAACCCAGACTACAAAATCATCACGAAATCACACAGGAGAGACGGCATGAGCGAACGGTCCCTAAAGGCGAGTCCCGCCCCAGTTTCCCCAGAGACGGGATTAAAACCAGTATTGCAGTCGGTGCTAGAAAGTTTAGATGTCAAGCTAGAGTCAGAATTAACCCGCTATCGGCGACAAAAACGGGGTGATGCCGTGCAACCGTCCTACTCTGGGAATGGGTTGACCCCTCCTCAAAAAACCGCAGTGGATTTAATTACCCTGTCCCCCAGTAGCACGCCACCCCAGCAGTCTCCCTCCTTAGAACTGCCTAGCGCTCAGACGTTGAAATTCGAGGCCCTCAAACCGATGCCGGGACCTGACGCGCCAAAAACGCCGAGTGCTGCTGTTAACGGGAGTCAGAATCAGCCCTTGGGTATTCCGGCGATCGCCACCTCCGGGGACAACGGTAACGGACCCTCCCCAGACGAGCCAGGAACTGCCAATGGCACTGGCTTATCTACAGAAAGCCCCGGTGCCCTTGTCGGACCGACTCAGGGTACTGACCCGAAGGATCCCAATGAGTATCTCGACTCTTCAGAAAAATTGGTCAGTAGTTTAGATCGAGATAATGCCAAAAAGCTGGCTGAACTAAGGGCTAGACGAAAAACTCGGTCCCAAAATAGCTTTCTGAGTCCCTTGGGAATTGGGTCAATGCTGTTATTTGTGGCAGCAAGTGCCACCTTAGTTTATGTGGCCACTCAGATGGGAGAGGCTGAGAATGGAGGCACTCGGACGCAAGCCAATCGAGGTAGAAATGCGAATAGTCAGGTGTCTGAGCAGCCCTTGCCGAATGAAGCGGGTAGAATTACCCCAGATTTAACCAATTCCCAGTTTAAACCGCTGGATTTAGGCAATCTCGGAACTCTGGAAGAGAAACCCCCGGTTGCAGTTCCGGCACCGAGTCCCCAAGCTTCTGTCCCTGCTTCTGCGGGGGCGATCGCCCCAACGGTCACTCCCAACTCCGCCCCCGGTACTCCGGCCCCAACTGACCCAGGGTTGAGCAATCTGACTACAGACTATCTCGCCGGATCAGCACAGCCTACGGGGACTCCACCGGCCACCGGAACCGCCCCCACTGTCGCTCCGAATGGGGGGACTACTACCCTAGGACCGGCAGCACCCGCCCCGACTACAGGGGTCAGTCCGGCGTCATTCCCTGGGTTTTACTATGTCGTGATGGATTATCAGAATGATGAGAGCTTATGGAAGGCGCGAGAAGTCGTACCGGATGCCTATTTGCGCGAGTATCCGATCGGGGTTAAGATTCAGGTCGCAGCCTTTGAAGATCAAGCCTCAGCTCAAGCAATGCTGGAACAAATGAAGAAGCAAGGGATAACCGGGCAAATTTATAAGCCTTAAGGGATAGACTGCACAGCCTTTATCAGACTGCGATAGCATAGGATTAGGGTTCGTACCCAGTCCGCAACAGGCAGGATGTTAACGCTAGAGTCTAGGCGATCGCCTCTTGGGGGAAGGGGTTTGTAAAAAAATTGCCAGCCCTCGGTTACTCCCTAGAAGGCGATCGCCTTGTTTTAAAACCCTGACATTTTAGCCCAGTACCCGGGGCGAGCTTAGACCTACTATGCAACTTATATGGAGTCCGTTATGGGATTGTTTGACCGAATCATGAGGGTGATTCGCGCCAATATTAATAGTCTAATTAATAAAGCCGAAGACCCCGAAAAGATTCTCGAACAGACGATGATTGAGATGCAGGAGGATTTGATCCAACTGCGACAAGCTGTTGCTCAGGCGATCGCGACCCAAAAACGCACTGAACGTCAGTACAGCCAAGCCCAGTCCACCGCTGACGAATGGTATCGACGGGCGCAGTTAGCCTTGCAAAAGGGGGATGACAACCTCGCCCGCGAAGCCCTGACCCGTCGTAAATCTTACCAAGATACGGCGACGGGCATGAAAGCACAGATCGACCAACAAACCACAGTGGTGGAACAGCTCAAGCAAAATATGCGAGCTTTAGAAGGTAAAATCGTCGAAGCGAGGACAAAAAAAGACCTTTATATCGCTCGTGCGCGGTCCGCCCAGGCATCCGAGCGACTCAATGAGATGCTCGGGAACGTCGGGACGGGGAATGCAATGGCGGCTTTTGAGCAGATGGAAGAAAAAGTCATGCAACTCGAAGCGCGATCGGAGGCAGTCGCGTCCCTCGGTGGCGATGACCTAGAAAAAAAATTTGCTTCTCTAGAATCCGGGGGTGAGGTAGATCAAGAATTAACGGCAATGAAAGCGCAAATCAGCGGGAGTAACCCCTCTCGTCCTGAGCTTCAGGCTGTCTCTGCTCCCCCAGATCCGGAAATAGAAGGAGAACTCCAAAAACTCCGCGATCGCATGGAGGAGTAACCCTGGGGAGGGGGTGTCCTCTCCATCCATCCTCAAGGAGCAACTTCCCACTAGCCTGCCTCCGGTTCCCCGCTCAATTTAGGGTGAATTTGCCAGAAATTCGTTCCGTTGCTCCCCGTCAAAATTGATAATTCTGTGAATTGGCAGGTGCTGATGAGCGATCAAAACTTTAAGCTTTACCCTTTAAGATAGGAATTAAACCCACTTAGAAAAACTCCCCAGGCGCTGAGAGCCCCTATCCCGTTTCTCTTGACTCAACCAGCGACCCTTAAATCAGTGCCTCTTGAATCAGTGCTTTCGGAGTCAATATTGCCGGTGGTCCATCCACCCCAAAATATATCGTGATGTAGCGCGAAATCGGGTCAGGAACCCCATAGCTGAAGCTAGGGGCTTGTAAGAGAAATCCCGCAAGCCTATCCTGACCAGCCTAAGTTTTTACTGACTACGTTTTTTGAGTCACGACACCAAGGAGATGCGAAGCTAGTTCCCTGCTCTGTCATCTGCAATTAAACAGTCTTAAGGTCACTGAGACAGTGTTGCAGGTCTAACAAGCTCTTAAAACCTTATTGAAGCTAACTTAACCCGAAAGGGAAAATCGGGGGGCAACCATACCCCCACCCGAAAGGGGTCTAGTAAAGCAGTTCACAAAAAGGATGGTTA